>JAYTQX010000250.1:0-6475 GCA_043746455.1 Pseudomonadota bacterium | reverse complement strand
GGGGGATGTCCTGCAGCAACGATCCCAGAATGACGCCTTGCGAGGCGGCATCGGAGGTGCCGACCGCATTGTCATAATGTCCGGTGACCTGTACGGCCGGCAAGGTGGTAGAGGATGCATCCGCCGCATCTTCCGCGCGGGCGTGCATTGCCAGGATCAGGCTCATCGCCAGCGCACACCTGCGACGATTGCAAAATATCATCGCGCCGAGTCCGCGATGAATGCGTGATTTGAAAACACCGGTAACCACTTCGACATTTGCATCGAAGTAACACGCCGGGATGCGGAGAGCAATGCATGGGGCATGCAACGGATGCCGGTTAACCCAAGCCGAATCCGAACACGCGTCCGAACAGCCATACGCCCGCGATCAAGGCGATGACGGACGAGCCGCCGACGAGAATTGCCGGGCGATAAAATCTACGCGAGCGCAACAGGAAAATCAGCGGCACGACCAGCAGCACCACGCTCAACTGGCCGATCTCGACCCCGATGTTGAAACCGGCCAGCGACAATGCCAGCGCGCCGCGCGGCAAACCCAGATCCGCGAGCACGCTGGCGAAACCAAACCCGTGCACCAGACCGAAACCGAATGCGAGCAGCCAGACGCGGCGTGTGACTTGTGGCCAGATATTGTTGAGCGCGGCGAGCACGACGGACAGCGCGATACCCGATTCGACCAGACGCGAGGGCAAACCGACAATGCCGAGCGCAGCAAGGGTGAGCGTGATCGAATGCGCCAAAGTGAATGCAGTGACGACTGCGAGCACGCTGAACACGGCGCTGCGCAATGTGCCGACGGGGATCCAGCGACCTTCACGGCGGATCAGCACGGAGGGCAACAACAATGAGATCAGGAACAGCATATGGTCGTAGCCGATCCAGATGTGATGTATGCCGTCGTGCACGAATTGCGTGAAGGTCGACAGACGCGAGGTTTCGGCGAGGGTGAATGTCTGCGTTGGCTGCTCCGGTGCCAGCACCGCGCTGCGCGAGCCCGCATCGCTGTCGAGCCGCAGCAAACCGCGATGTGTGGGATCCAGATCGAACAGCAATGAATAGCTCACCTCGATCGCAAGCGGTGCAGCGGCACATTGGGCGTCAAAGCGCAGCACCGCATACGCGCCGTCGCTGTGGTCGTCGATCAGCAGTTCGCCCGGCGTGGGCAGACACGTCGCACCGTCGCTGCGCAGCGCAAGATGCGCAAGTGCATAAGCGAATAGCTCGGCCTGACGCGTGCGCACCTCTCCCCAAGTGATTGCGCCATCGTGATTGGCGTCCAGTTGCACGGCCATTTCCAGATCGCGCAGCGCAATATCCCACTGCGCGTGAATTACGCTGTCGCCGGGTGCTGTGCGCAGGATCAGGTAGCTGTCGCTGGGTTTGTGTGCCCATGCGCTGCACGTAGCCGCAATGCCAACGAAGACGAATAGGATGCGGATCAGGAATTTCATCCGGCGCGTTCCTTCGTAGTGGCGCGCGCGAGTTGCTGCAAACGTGGCGCATGAATGCCGGTTCGTTGCAGCCATTCGATTGCAGGCTGCGCCGCCGTTGCATCCGCAGCCGCATGTGCGGCCTCGAGCAGCACGCGCGCATCGGCCGGTTCCTGCTGCACCTTGAAATTGCGTCGTGCAAGATCGAGTGCGTGTGCCGCGTCGTGCTCGACTTCGAGCGCGAAACGGGCCTGCTCGCGCAAATGGGTGTTGTCGCCGCGCGCGCGTGCCTCGCTGAAGCGCTGCGCCAGATCTTCCTGCAGTGTCGCCGCATCGGCATCGTGATTGCGCTGCGCGGCGATCGCCGCGCGCAACAGTAGCGCATCGGCTTGGGTCGGATCGCGCAGCAAGACACGCGCCTCGCGTGGGCGGTCGAGGTCAAGCAGAAGATCGGCATACGCGGCACGCGCGTAGACGTCGTCGGGCGAAATGCGCAGCGCCTCGCCGAACGCAGCTTCCGCGCCCGCATTGTTTTCGCCGCGTGCGCGAATCTCGGCCAGCGTGGTCCAAGCCCAAGTACGTTCGGCCGGCGACGCTACGCTGGCTTGCTGCAGCGCGTTGGACAGCAGCGGCTCGGCCGTATCGCCATGGCCGCCGAGCGCAGCAGTAGAGGCGGCACATGTCGCGCCGACCAGAGGGTCGGCCATCGGAATGAGTTTCAGACAGGCGCTGCGTGCCGCACGCACGTTGCCCTGCACCTGCGAGATACTCGCGAACAGCAGCCACGCGTTGGGATCGAACTGGTCGGCGCGCAGCGCGGCTTCGAGCTGCGCCAGCGCGGCGGGGAATTCATGGCGGAACTGCAGGATGCGCGCGCGCATCACCAGTACTTCGGTGGGCGCGGGATCCGCGCTCCACCACTTGCCCAGCGCCGCCTGGGCGTAGCCGTAAGCGCGTGGGTCGGAATAGGTTTGGCCAACTTCGATATAGCGGCGCGCATTGGCCAGCGCGTCTTCGAGTTTAAGTGGGGAATTGGTATCGACGAGGGCGGCGGCGCCCGGCACGCTGCTGCGTATCCCACGCAACGCCAGAAATGCCGGCGGCAGACGTTCAACGACGACACTGTCGTTGTCGGGAACGTGAGCTGCGCCTGACGCAACGGAAGCAGTCAACAGCATTGCGGCGGCGTATGACGCCGCCGCAATGAAGCGCAGGTTAGTGGAAATTGAAGACAAGGCTGTAGAAGACATTCAGGTCGTCATCGTCGAGGTCGGCGTTGATATTCAGGTTATTTACTTCGATCGGAGTGGCAGTATCGGTTGTCTGCGTGAGCACCATGAAATAGATCAAGACTGGCTCGTAGTAAGTGGGAGCAGAACTCGAATTGTTCTGGCTGGCAGCCGGCACGGCGGTGTGCGTGTCCGCCGCGAACAGATTGCTACCGGCCAAGAGCAAACCCGAGACGGCGAATGCGAGTTTCATGGGCCATTTCATGGCGTTATGCCGTTGGGACCATTGGGAGATCCCGGCAGAGGCGCGTTGATATAGGGAAACGTCGAGCCGAAATCCGTCGCGGCGATCGGCGTTCCGTCCGTGTAGGGAAGTTGACCGTCCGGAGCCTGTGCGGCGGGCAACAGCACGCCCATCGCGGCACGCAGCGAAATATCCACAACGTCATCGCCGGGACGGCGCCCATTCGGAAAGCCAGCATAGTCGGGTGTGGCGGCAATCACACCGAGCGTTTGTTGCTGGGCGGCGGCGATCGGCGCAATCGAAGTATTCAGGCGCAGCATTTCCGACCCGGTGATTTTCATCTGCTGGTTCAACCCCGGTACACCGGTCAAGAACACCGCGACCAGATCCGTGCGCGGCGTCGCCGGAGCGTGCACACCGAACAGCACCTGCAGCAAGGCCGGCAAAGTCGGGTTGGTAACGTAGTTCGCGAACTGGCCGTCGTTTTTCGGCTCGCTGCCATTGAAACGATCCTTGTCCGGCAGCCCGATCACGACTTCGTTGACCAGAGGCATGCCCAGACGCGAGACCTGGGTCCACGCACCGCCGACGATCTCCGTAGGCTTGCCCTGTCCGCCGCTGCCCGCAGGTGCGGGATTGAGTACGCGGCCCTGACGCAGGCTGGCGGTGGTCCACGCGCCGATGACCGGATCGTTGCCGCTGGTAAGGCAGGTGATCGGCACCTCCAGCGCAATCGAGGTGACGTTCTTGTCGCCGGTTGCGCTGGGTTTCACGTTGGGCGGGCCGACCGGATTGAGATTGACCAGGTCGAAAATTTCTCCGAGATTCACCGCAAACGGATCCTTGCGCTGTCCGACGAACACGCGACCCGGAGTATTGCAGCCAGGCAGGCCGATCGAGAAGATGTGGTTGTTGGCGTAGGTCGGGTAGTCCGCGATCGACTTGTTGCCGACATTGTCGAACGGCTTGCGGAAGGAGGTGCCACCGCTGGTCAGATTTGTCGCCAGCTTCCCGTTGCCTTGACGGCGATCGCCCTGCACCACGGTCACGGTATAGGTTTCGATCAGGTTCTTGTTGGCGTCGCCATCGGTGACGCCGGGACCGATCGAGCCGATATTGAGCAGCGGCACGGGTACGCTCTTGCCGCCGATGTTCAGCGAGGCATTCTGATAGGTTTCGGTGAAGCGGAACTGGAAAGTGAGGTGTTCCCTGGCGTCGCCATGATTGTCGACTTCGATTTCGTACAACGCATTCGGGTCCATCGAAAAATAATTCGGACCGCCGTAGGCATCCTGCAGCGGTATGTAGTTGGCAACAAAGGTCACGTAGGCATCGCGGCCGCTTTCATAGCTGCGGAACATGTAGAAATCCGCTCCGTCTATCTTGGGGTGCGCCGCGGTGAACGGCGCCTCGCGATGGCTCGACGCGGACGCCGTGCCGGCCAGCGCGACGAGCAACGCTGCACATAGTGCAGTTCTTGATGGAAATCGCATATCTACCTCCCGGAATATTGCGCACAGCGAAATAGCTGTGCCACAGGAAGGTACGCAGCCCGCAGCGATGCGGATGCAGTTATTTTCAGAAAAAAATCGTCGCAGGCCTTTTGGGGACTATTTCCGCGCAAACCGGTAGTGCCCGACAATCCATTCATTGCCGTGGTCATAGCCGAACAGCTCGGCGCAGGCCATCCAGAACATGCGCCAGCGCTGATGCCAGCGCTGCGCTTCGCGCTCGCCGTAAGTGCCGGCCAGCACGCGCACCACTTCATCGCGATGGGCGTCCTGGTTGGCGAGCCAGGCATTGGCAGTTTTTTCATAGTGCGTACCCGACAAACGCCATTGCTCCTCGAGCGCCAGATCGCGCTGGAAATGCAGTAGCGTGTCGGCGGCTGGCATCAGGCCACCGGTGAAGAAATAACGGCCCATCCAGTTGTCGTCGCCTTCGGTTTCGAACGGGTACATCAATTCGCGATGACAGAAGATATGCACGAAGAGTTTTCCGCCGGGCTTGAGCCATGAGGAGATGCGGGCGAGCAGGGTTTCGTAATTGCGCATGTGTTCGAACATCTCGATCGAGACGGCGCGATCGAATTGCGCCGGGTCGAGTTCGAGGCGATTCACGTCGTCGGTGATGACGCACAAATTGCCGAATCCGCGCCGCGCGCATTGCGCTTCGATGAATTCGCGCTGCGGCTGCGAATTGGAAACCGCGGTGATGCGTGCGTGCGGATAGCGCTCGGCCATCCACAGGCTGAGCGAACCCCAGCCGCAGCCGAGCTCCAGTATGTCCTGCCCATCTGCAAGCTGTGCGCGCTCGCAATAGATCGCGAGCATGCGTTCTTCGGCGGCATCCAGATCGGCCGTGGTCTCGTCCCAGAAGCACGAACTGTATTTGAGCCGGCGGCCGAGGCACAGCTCGAAGAAACGCGGCGGCAGCTCGTAGTGCTGCGCATTCGCCGCATCGGTTTCGATCGCGATCGGACTCGTGCGCAGTTGCCGCAGCAAAGTCTGAAAACGCTGCCATCCGGATTCGACACCGCCGGCGGATTCTTCGCGCAATCGTTGCGCGCACAGGCGTCGAATACCCAAACGCAGGAGCGGATCCGGCAGCCAGCCGCGCTCGGCAAGATCAATCGCGGAGAACCCGGCATTTGCCGCGTTGCCCGATGTGCCGTTTTCCTGCCAGTGCTGCGCGACAGTCGACGCAATGGTTTCGCTATTCATGGTCTTGATCCTGTGTGTATTGTTTACATTTATACTTTTCGACTGATCGCAGTCAGCCCTTGCGCGGAAACCAGGGAATCAGCGCGCTGGTGGTGCGTTGGTAGTCGCGATAATCCTCGTCGCGCGTGCGCAGCGCCTGCGCTTCTACGTATGGGATGCCGGTCAGCCAGCACAATGACACCAGCATCAGAATCGGGCCGAGCAGGGTCACGGCCAGCCAGGCGCCACCCATGCCGATGCTGAGAAACACGTACGCGAACCAGTGCAGGACCTCGAAGAAATAATTCGGGTGACGCGAATAGCGCCAGAGTCCGCCGCGGCAGGTGCGACCGCGATTGGCTGGGTCGGATCGATACGCAGCGAGCTGGCTGTCCGCCAGCGCCTCGAAGGCGAGGCTTGTGCCCCAGATCGCAACGCCACAAGTCGTCCAGACCGTCCACGCCGACAGCGGGTTGCTCGCGGCGATGTAGAACGGCCACGAGAAGAGCGCGGTGAACAGCGCCTGCGCCATGAAGAACGCGAAGAATTTGCGTTGGTCGTCGTGCCAGTGTTCGCGCAAATAGCGGTAACGTCCGTCTTCGGCTTCGCCGAATACGCGTCGCGCCAGATGCACGCCGAGGCGGCAGCCCCATAGGCCGCCGAGGATCGCGACCAGGATGCGCGGCAACACTGCGCCGTTTGCGACTACGGCATAGAAAATCGCGCTTGCGGCCATGCACGCCGACCACAGCACATCGACGATGCCGGCGTTGCGCGAACGCACCTGCAGCCACCAACCCGCCAGCATGACCAGACTGCTCGCGAGCCAAACAATCAGGATCGGCCACGGGCTCATCGGTGAAATCC
>JAYTQX010000249.1:0-7857 GCA_043746455.1 Pseudomonadota bacterium | reverse complement strand
GAGCTGGCGTTCTCGGCGCCGCGCCTTTATCTGGCGTCGGGCGTCACCACGATGCGCACCACTGGCAGCATCGAACCGTACACGGACTTGAACATCCGCCACCTGATCGACGACGGCAAGATGCCCGGTCCGCATATCGACGTGAGCGGCCCTTACCTCGAAGGCAAGGACAGTTTCTTCCCGCAGATGGCCGTGCTGACGGATCCCGAACAGGCGCGCAAGACGGTCGCATTCTGGGCCGGTCAGGGCGTCACCTCGTTCAAGGCCTATATGGATATCGGCGAAGCCGTGCTCGGCGCGGCGATCAAGGAAGCGCATCGTCAAGGCATGAAGATCACCGGGCATCTGTGCTCGGTCGACTACCGCCAGGCCGCGGCGCTGGGTATCGACGATCTCGAACACGGCCCGATCTATACCGATTCGGAGTTCGTGCGCGAGCGCAAGCACGATGTCTGTCCTTCAGGTTCGGCGCAAGCCGCCTCGTGGGAGAAACGCGAGATCGACAGCGCGCCGGTGCAGGATCTGATCCGCGATCTGGTCAAGCACAACGTCGCTGTGACCTCGACGCTGCCGGTATTCGAGGCGTCGATCACCTCACGTCCGCTGCTGTCCAAACGGCAGACGCAGATGATGTCCGCCGAATCGCTGCGCAGCCATCTCAATGCGCGGGCGATGGCCGCAACCACGCCGGACCGGGCCGCCAAAAACGAGGCCGCGTTGAAGAAGGAAATGGCGTTCGAACTGGCCTTCGCGCGCGCCGGCGGCCTGTTGCTCGCCGGCCCCGACCCCACCGGCAACGGCGGCGTGCTGCCGGGATTCGGCGATCAGCGCGAAGTGGAACTGCTGGTGGAGGGCGGCTTCACCCCGCTCGAAGCCATCCACATCGTCACCGCGAATGGTGCGCGCTACGAAAAACAACTCGACCGCATCGGCACCATCGCGCCCGGCAAAAATGCCGATCTGGTCGTGCTCAAGGGCGATCCGAGCCAGCGCATCCAGGACATCGAAAACGTCGAGCTCGTGTTCAAGGACGGTATCGCCTACGACCCGGCGAAATTGATCCATTCGGTAAGCGGCATGGTCGGCATTCGCTGAGCCTGCGCAGCCATGCATGACTTTATACAGAGACGCGGCAGCGCGCCCGCGGTTATGCTGAACGTTTAGTCCACGCCTTGCCGGAGCCTTGCATGCGTCATCGTGTCGTTTGCGCACTCGTTCTTGTCGCGGGCTCGACCGCCACTATCGATTCCTTCGCCGCCGGCACCTACGCGCGCGATCCCCAGCAGCCGATCGATACGGCCTACACCGCGAAGATCGCCGAATACACAACCGACGCGCAATTCAATTCGCCGTTGACGAACTACCTGCCGGCTTCGACAGCAGTGCCGACACCGGCCAAGGTGCTCGGCGATGTGTCCGGTGCACCCAACATGCTGCCGTACACCAAGGACGTCGTGCGCTATTTCGATCTGCTCGCGCAGGCCAGCCCGCGCGTCAAGGTGTTGCGCATCGGCAAGAGCGAGGAAGGCCGCGAGATGATCGCAGTCGCCATCGCCGATGAGGCGCTGCTTGCCGGTCTCAAGGACAACGACGCACGCCTGGCCCAGCTTGCCGATCCGCGCACCATCGGTCTGGATGATGCGAAGGCTGACGAACTTGTTGCGCACGCAATCCCGATTTACTACATCACCGGTGCGATCCACTCGCCCGAGACCGGTGCGCCGACGGCTTTGATGGAACTTGCCTATCGCCTCGCCGTCGACGACGCACCGTACATCAAGAAAATCCGCGCGCACGTGATCACCCTGATTACGCCCGTGGTCGAAACCGACGGCCGCGACCGCATGGTGGATTTGTACAACTGGCATCGCGCCAATCCGGGCAAGACGCCGCCGCCGCTGATGTACTGGGGTCATTACGTCGCCCACGACAACAACCGCGACGCGATGGGCCTGACCCTGAATCTGTCGCGCAACGTGCTCGACACCTATCTGGGCTGGCACGCCCAGGTGCTGCACGACCTGCACGAATCGGTGCCATTCCTCTATGACAATACGGTCGGCGACGGCCCTTACAACGCCTGGGTCGACCCGATCCTGGTCGGCGAATGGCAGCAGCTCGGCTGGGACAATGTGCAGCAGCTGACCAGGCTCGGCATGCCCGGCGTCTTCACTCATGGCGACTTCGATACCTGGAGTCCGGCTTATCTGATTTTCGTGGCGGCGATGCACAACGGCATCAGCCGCTTGTACGAGACGTTCGGCAACTCCGGTGCGGATACGCTCGATCGCATTCTTGATCCGGCCGATTACGCGCGCACCTGGTACCGGCCTAACCCGCCCTTGCCGAAGGTGCGCTGGTCGCAGCGCAACAACAACAATTACGAGCAGACCGGCCTGCTCACAGCGCTCAACTACTTCGCCGACAACGACAAGCAGTTTCTGCGCAACTTCTATCTCAAGAGCAAGCGCTCGATCGAAAAGCCCACCGCCGCCGGCCCGGCGGCCTATGTGTTCCCCGCCGATGACGTACATCGCGATGCGCAAAGGCAACTTTTACATATTTTGCAATTGCAGCATGCCGAGGTGAGCCTCTCGACTGGTCCGATCACCGTGCAGGTACCGGCGGCGCCCGAGAAGGACGACAAGTCCGACGACAAGGACAACGCCAAGAAAAGCGACAGCCCGGAAAAGGACAGCAAGCCGAAAACCGTCGCGCGCACATTTGCCGCAGGCAGCTTCGTCGTGCGTATGGATCAGCCCTATTCGCGCATCGCCGACGTGCTGCTCGATCGCCAGTTCTGGGCGCCCGAGGATCCGCAGAAGCATCCCTACGACGACACCGCGTGGTCGTTCGGCGACCTGTTCGGCACCGAGGTCGTGCGCGTCGCCGACAACGCCATCTTGAAGGCGCCGATGGAAACCCTGCACGAGCCCGTGCATACGAAAGGCGCTGCGCAAGGCAGCGGCAATATCTATGTGATCGACAACCATGCCGACAACGCGCTGATGACACTGCGCTACGCATTGAAGGACGCCGATGTCGTTGTCGCTGAAAGACCGTTCGACGCAGCCGGCCGGCATTTCTGTGCGGGCGCGTGGATTGTGCGCAAAGTGGATAATGCGACATTATCCACAAAGATCGACAAACTTGGGATCGATGCCTGGGCGGTGTCCGCCGCGCCTGATGTCGCCACGCACAGGCTCGCCGCGCCACGCATCGCCCTGATGCATACCTGGCTCACCACGCAGACCGAAGGCTGGTGGCGCATGGCGCTGGACAAGCTCGGCGTGCCATACAGCTACATCTCCACGCAGACTGTCGCGCGCGAGGACAATCTGCGCGGCAAGTATGATGTGATCCTGTTCGCGCCGCTCGACATCGGCGATGCGCCCGGCGGCGCCAGCATTTCGCAACTGATCGTCAACGGTCTGCCGCTGTGGGGCAATCCGATGCCGTGGAAAACGACCGCGCAGACCCCGAACATGAACATCGATCAGACCGACGATATCCGGCCAGGACTCGGCGCCGCAGGGCTCGCCCACTTGCAGCGTTTTGTGGAACAAGGCGGCCTGTTCCTGGCCGCCGGCAACGCAGCGAAATTCGCGATCGACAGCGGTCTTGCGCCGGGTGTGTCGGTCTCCCCGCCAAAGGATTTGAAAGTCGTCGGCAGCGTGCTCGAGAGTGTGGTCGTCGACGAGGCGAGCCCGGTGAACTTCGGCTATGGCAAGGACTTTGCGGTGTACAGCGCGGACGGTCTTTCGTTCAAACTCAGCAACCTGCTCACCGGCGACGAAGGCCTGCCCAACGCGAAGGAGTACAAGCGCCCGACCGGCCGCGGCGGCCCGCACGATGTCGATACGCCGCAAGGGCGCGTCTTCGTCGAAGCGGCCGAACTGCCGGCGCCGAAGCCGTGGGAGGCGACGCCGTTGAACGCCGATCAGTCGCAACCGAATGTATTTTTTCCGTACATGGTGATTCCGCAGGACCAGCGCGCGCGCGCGCTCGTGCGTTTCGCCGATGAAGACGATTTATTGATCGCCGGGCTGCTGTCAGGCGGCAGCGCGCTGGCCGAACACGCCGCCGTGGTCGATGCGCGTTACGGCAAGGGTCACACCCTGCTGTTCGCGATGAACCCGATCTGGCGCGGCGAAACGATCGGCAGCTACGGCCTCGTGTTCAATGCGATCCTGAATTTCGACCATCTCAACTGAGCGGAAATCGGCACGGAGGTTCGATATGTACAACTGGCCTCAGGCATTGCTCGGTGGCGCGCTGATTGGATTCGCGGCCGTCCTGGCGATGGCGACCGTCGGGCGCATCGCCGGCATCAGCGGGATCGCCAGCGGAATGCTCTACGGCGGCGACGATCGCGCTTGGCGCGCAAGCTTCGTGTTCGGCTTGCTGTCAGCGGCGCCGCTGTATGCGCTGCTCAACGGCGGCAGCGGCCTCGGCCTGCCGCAGGCCGGTGCGGTGACGATGCTGATCGCAGGCGTGTTCGTCGGTCTGGGTACCGGACTCAGTGCGGGATGCACCAGCGGGCATGGCGTCTGCGGCATCGCCCGCTTCTCGCCACGTTCGCTCGCCGCGACCGCGATTTTCATGGCTGCGGCGATCTTCACCGTCGGCATGATTCGTCACGTTCTCGTGGTGCAGCCATGAAACTGCTCGCCGGCTATGGCACCGGTCTGATCTTCGGTCTCGGCCTCCTGCTGGGCGGCATGACCGATCCGGCCCGCATCCTCGGCTTTCTCGATCTGGCAGGCCACTGGGACTCGACCCTGGCGTTTGTGATGCTCGGCGCGGTGGCGGTAACGGCGCTGGGCTACCGCTGGTTGTTCCGATCCGCCAAACCATGGCTTGAAGCATCCTTCCATCTGCCGGCAGCGGCCGCCATCGATAGACGCCTGGTGATCGGCGCCGTGCTGTTCGGTGTGGGCTGGGGTCTGGCGGGTTATTGCCCAGGGCCGGCCATCGTATCGGTGTGGAGCGGCTCGGAGGGCGTGTATCTGCTGCTTGCCGGCATGATTCTGGGATGTTGGCTGGCCAGGCGCGCAGCGCGCAAACCGCTTTTTGCAGCAAAGGCGACCGGCCATGCAGCGTCCTGAGGTCCGCTCATTTTTCGATCCGCAGACGCGCACCTTGAGTCACGTCGTCTGGGATCCGTCGACGCGCAAGGCGGCGATCGTCGACAGCGTGCTCAATTACGATGAGGCTGCGGGTCGCACCAGCCACACGAGCGCCGATGCGATCGTCGACTTCGTGCGCGATACGCAGCTGCAGGCGGAATGGATCATCGACACCCACGTGCATGCCGATCATCTGACCGCGGCGTGGTATCTGCGCGAGCAGCTCGGCGGTCGCATCGGTATCGGCGAAAAGGTGTGCGACGCGCAGGCGCATTTCGGCAAGCTGTTCGATGCCGGCGCGGATTTCCGCACCGACGGCAGTCAGTTCGATCATCTGTTTGCGGCCGGGGAAATCTATCGGCTCGGCGAGATTCCGGCACAGGCGATTTACACCCCCGGACACACGCCGGCCTGCATGACGCATCTGATCGGCGATGCCGCTTTCGTCGGCGACACTTTGTTCAATCCCGACTACGGCACCGCACGCTGCGATTTTCCTGGCGGCGATGCGCGCGACCTGTACCGCTCCGTGCAGACGTTGTTCGCGCTGCCGGAAGCGACTCGCGTATTCCTCTGCCACGACTATACCGTGCCCGGCCGCGATAGCGTCGTCAGCGAAACCTCCATCGGCGCGCAGCGGCAAGCGAATGTCCACTTACACGTCGGCCTCGATGAGGAGGCCTTCGTGCATATGCGTACAACGCGCGATGCGACGCTCGCGGTGCCGAAATTGCTGTTGCCCGCGGTGCAGGTGAATATTCGCGCCGGCGAACTGCCGCCTGCATCCCTCAACGGCACGCGTTATCTGAAGATTCCGCTCGACAAGATCTAGACCGCAGCGTCGCCTGCGCGCTTGGTCACTTCGTCACTTCGTCACCACCGCATTGCACTGGACCTCGACCCGCGCTCCAAGCGCGAGCCCGTTCGCGCCGTAAGCCATGCGTGCCGGGAAGTGCTTGGTGAAGTAGCCTTTGTATACTTCGTTGAACGACGACCACTCGGCAATATCGGTGAGCGCGACCGTGCACTGCACGACGTTGTCGAACGAGGAATGGTGGCGCGCCAGGTTCGCGCCGATATTGTCCATGGTCTGCTTGGTCTCGGCCTTGATCCCGCCCTCAACGATCTTGCCCGCGGGGCCGATGCCGATGTCGCCGGACAGATACAGCATCTGGCCGACCTGCACTGCTTCGGAGAACGGATAACTCTGTCCCGGCGCACCCTTGCGCGGAAAGAACTCGGGCTCGGCGGCCAGTGTATGTGCGGTCAGAACGAGTGCTAGCACAATGAACACTACAGATTTGGATAAATTTTTCATCATCATTCTCCCCAGACGTCGTGAAGTAAACGGGCGAAATTGCCGCCCAGGATTTTATCGATGCGCGCGGCGGAATGCTTGTGCGCACCCAACAATTCGGCAATGCGCGCGAAGCGGTCAGCGCGGTTGAGATCGGGGATAAACGTATACACATCCGGATCCTCGCCCGGTGCGGAGATACCGCGCTTGCGCCGGTCGTTTACTTCGTCGGCGAATTTCTTCTTGAACTCGGGCGTGACCGTAATCGACGAAATCACGCCGTCGCTGCCGATGCCGACATGATCCTCGCCGCACACATCGATCGCGTGTTCGAGATGGGCGATTAAATCGGCGGCCATCGGCTGGCCCTTGCTGCGCAGGAACGGCATCAGGTAGATGCCGACATAGCCGCCCTTGTCGGCAAGCTTCTTCAATTCGTTGTCGGTCTTGTTGCGCGGCAGCGGCGCGAGCGCGGCGCAGCCAGTGTGCGAAATCGCAATTGGTACTTTCGATATCTCGATCGCTTCGAGCGTCGTGCGCTCGCCGGCGTGCGACAGATCGACCAGCGCCTTGCGTTCGTTGAGTTTGTCGACGAGCTTGCGGCCGAACGTGCTCAAGCCCGCGTTGCCCGGCTCGAGGCAGCCATCGCCCACCAGATTGCGCCGGTTGTAGGTGAGCTGGAAAATGCGCACGCCAAGATCGCGGAACATATCGACACGATCGAGGTCCTCTCCCATCGGCGTGGCGTCCTGAAAGCCGTAGATCAGGCCGAGCTTGCTGAAGCAATAGGCGCTGTCGAGATCCGCCACGCTGCGTACCTGCATAAGCCGATCGGGATGCGCCGCGATCTGGGCGTTCCAGTAAGCGATGTTCTTGATCGTCTCATCGTAGTTCTTCGCGTAGCTGCCAACGCCGCTGACGGTCAGATTGACCGCGCTCAGGCCGGACTTCCTCGCGTCGTCGAGCGCCGTCTGGCTCAGTGGCGAGCTGGTGTCGTCGGTGTAGCCTCCGGGGCCGCCGAGCATGTCGATCCGCCAGCCGCCCATGACGGTGAGGCCACCGGACCAGGACGTGCAGTTCCCGCTGTCAACAATAACTGCGTGGACGGCTCGGGGCAAAAGAGCTGCAGCCGACAGCACGCCCACGCCAGAGAGGAAGTTTCGTCGCGACAAACCAGAATTCATCTAGCGCGCATCTAGCGCCTCATCCTTCGTTGCGGGATCGCCGCGCAGTTTGTCAGCAAACGGGCCTTTCGTGAACGCTCGCGGTCACTTAAAAGGCGGCAATTGCCCGACATTTCCCGTATCCTTAGCGGCTGTTGTGAAAATCCACGTTGCCCAACAGGAGCTTACGAGTGTTAAGACGCGATTTCGTTCTGGGTTCGCTGACGTTTGCAGGCGCAGCCTTGCTGACGCACATCTCGCGCGCCGA
>JAYTQX010000248.1:0-4907 GCA_043746455.1 Pseudomonadota bacterium | reverse complement strand
TGTGCGCGGACAGGCGATCGAGTTCCTCGTCGACATCGATGCGCGAGAGCTGCAGCACGAGTTCCTGTTCGAGCCGGCCGGATTCCAGACGCGCGCTGTCGAGGCCCTGGGTGATCTCGGCGAGTTTCGTCTCCAGCCGGGTGCGCAGGGTGCTGCGGATATCCGGCAGCCACGTGCGCACGTTGTCGACCGTGCGCGCGATGCCGTCGAGCCGATCGCGCAGAAACACGCCGAGCCGCTCGCCCTCGCGCTGGCGTGTCGCGAGCAAGTCGGCAAGCGCGATATCGAGCAGATCGAGCGCGGCCTGACGCAAACCTTCCTGATCGACTTCCTCGCGTTTGAGCACGCCGGGCCAGGCAAGCAGGCTTGCGAAATCGGTGGTGAGTTTCGGAAAACGCTCGGCAAAAGCCGCGGCGGCGGCTTCGAGTTTGTCGAGTACCTGGTCGTTGACGCGAATCTCGGCGGTTGCCGCATCGTTGGCGCGAAAGCGCAGATTCACGTCGACCTTGCCGCGCGTAAGCTTGGCCGCAACGCGCTCGCGCAAGGCGGTTTCGATCGCGCGCAGTTCGTCGGGCAGGCGCGGGTTCAGTTCGAGGTAGCGATGATTCACCGAGCGCAATTCGAAACTCAACGCGCCCCAGGGCGTGTCGGTTTCGGCGCCGGCAAATGCGGTCATGCTGCGGATCATGTTCTGGAGTCGCGCGAATATCTGGGCGCGCAGTATGCCACGCCCGCGAAGAGTGAGCGGTCAGCGGTCAGCGGGAAATGCAAAGACTGGCGCCCGCTCTTGCCACTCACCACTCACCACTCGCCGCTGACTCACAGCCACTGCTAAACTTCCCATCCACATCCGCAACTTTCAACCAATGACAAACTTCTCCCGTCCCAGCGGCCGCGCCGCCGATCAACTGCGCGTCGTCAGCATCGAACGTCACTACACGCGCCATGCGGAAGGCTCGGTGCTGATCGCGTTCGGCGACACCCGCGTGCTGTGCACCGCGAGCGTAGAAGAAAAGGTGCCGCCGTTCCTGCGCGGCAAGGGCGAAGGCTGGATCACGGCCGAATACGGCATGTTGCCGCGCGCGACCAAGGAACGCACGCAGCGCGAAGCGGCGCGCGGAGGTCAGGGCGGGCGCACCATGGAAATCCAGCGCCTGATCGGCCGCGCCCTGCGCGCCTGCGTCGATCGCGCCGCGCTCGGCGAGCGCACGGTCACACTCGACTGCGATGTGCTGCAGGCCGACGGCGGCACTCGCACTGCCGCGATCACCGGCACCTACGTGGCACTGGTCGATGCGGTCGCGTGCCTGATGAAGCGCGGTGCGCTGAAGAAGAGTCCGCTCGTCGGCGCGATTGCCGCGGTTTCGGTCGGCGTGTATCGCGGCACGCCGGTTCTCGATCTGGATTACCCTGAAGATTCCGCCTGCGACACCGACATGAACGTGGTGATGAACGACGGCGGCGGCTTCATCGAGCTGCAGGGCACAGCCGAAGGCCACGCCTTCCGCCGCGAGGAACTCGACGCCCTGCTCGTCCTTGCACAAAAAGGGATTAGTGAACTTTTACACTTGCAGCGCGAGGCGCTGACACGTGCGTAAAGTGGTGCTGGCGAGCAGCAACGCGGGCAAGCTCGCCGAAATGCGCGACATTCTCGCCTCCACCGATATCGAACTGGTGGCGCAAAGCGATCTGGACGTCGCGGATGCCGTCGAGACCGGCACGACCTTCGTCGAAAACGCGTTGCTCAAGGCGCGCCATGCGGCGCAGCTTTCCGGCTTGCCTGCGCTCGGCGACGACTCCGGCATCTGTGTCGATGCACTGAATGGCGGCCCAGGGCTGTACTCTGCACGCTACGCCGGCACGCACGGCGACAGCGCGGCGAATATCGCCAAACTGCTGGCGGCGCTACGCGACGTGTCGGAAACGCAGCGCGGCGCGCATTTTCATTGCACGATCGTGCTGTTGCGCAGCGCCGACGATCCCGCACCGCTGATCGCCGAGGGGCTGTGGCGCGGCCGCATCCTGCACGCACCGCGCGGCGACCAGGGCTTCGGCTACGATCCGCTGTTTTTCGATCCCGTGCACGGCGCCGCGGGTGAACTCGATCCGGCGATCAAGAACCGTATCAGCCATCGCGGTCTGGCACTCGCGCGCCTGCGCGAGTTGCTGCGGAGCCAGTGAGCGTGCCGTCCCGGGAACCGCGATGACGCTGCCACCGCTGTCGCTCTATATCCATATCCCGTGGTGCGTGCGCAAATGCCCGTACTGCGATTTCAATTCGCACAACGCGCCGCAAAGTTTGCCGCAACACGAATACGTCGCGGCGCTGTTGCGCGATCTGGACCAGGACTTGCCGCTGGCGCAGGGGCGGCCGCTGACGAGTATTTTCTTCGGCGGCGGCACGCCGAGCCTGTTCGCGCCGGAGAATATCGCGCGCATTCTCGATGGCGTCGCGCAGCGGCTCGCTTTCGCCGCCGCGATTGAGATCACCCTGGAAACCAATCCCGGCACGGTCGAACACGGCAGCTTCGACGGCTACCGCCGCGCGGGCGTGAACCGCATCAGCTTCGGCGTGCAGAGCTTCGACGATCAAGCGCTGCAGCGCATTGGCCGCATCCATGATGCGCTGCAGGCCGAGCGCGCGATCAAGCAGGCGCAGGACGCGGGCATCGAAAACCTGAATCTCGATCTGATGTATGCGCTGCCGCAGCAAACGCAGGATGCCGCGCTACGTGATGTGGAAAAGGCGCTGTCGCTGCAGACACCGCATTTGTCGCATTATCAACTGACACTGGAACCCAACACGGCCTTCGCCGCGAATCCGCCGCCGCTGCCGGACGAGGACAGTGCCTGGGATATGCAGGAAGCTTGTCAGGTGCGCCTGGCCGACGCAGGGTGGGCGCAGTACGAAGTGTCGGCTTACGCAAAGCCTGGCAGCGAATGCGCGCACAATCTCAATTACTGGCGCTTCGGCGACTATCTCGGCATCGGTGCGGGCGCGCACGGAAAGCTTACGGGAGCCGGAAACCGAGAGCCGGAAACCGGAAAAGCACAAGGTCCCTCCTCCGATGCCACATCACCGGCTTCCGGCTACCGGCTACCGGCTACCGATTTGCAAATACGCCGGCGCTGGAAACTGCGCGCGCCGCGTGGGTATCTTGAACACGCGCATAGTCCCCGGCGCATCGGCGGCGACGACCTCATCGCAACCGACCAACTACCGTTCGAGTTCATGCTCAATGCGCTGCGTCTGAATGGCGGTGTCACGTTGACCGACTTCGAGGCCACGACCGGGCTCAGCAGCGACGCGCTCCAGCCGCAACTCGCGCAAGCGCAGACGCGCGGCTGGCTCGACGTCGATGCCGGCAGTCTGCGCACGACCGAACTCGGCCGGCGTTTTCTCAACGATGTCATCGCATCGTTTCTCCCAGATCGCGAAGCAAGCAAATCGTATGCGCACGGCGGATCGCCACATGCTTGAATCTGTCGTCATCCATTGCCCCTATTGCGGCGAAGGCTTCGAGACCAGCGTCGATCTTTCCGCCGGCTCGCAGAGCTATGTCGAAGACTGCGCGGTGTGCTGCCGTCCGATCGAGATTGCGCTGCGCGTGGACGATGCGGGCGCTCTGCTCGGCATTTCCACCGCTACCGACCGCGACTAAAGCGAGTACAGCACAAAGCGATTGCAGGCGTGCGCAGCGACCTCTAGACTGCGCGACGTCGCAGGTGCCTCGCGCTGATTGTTCAGCGCAGGTGAAACGGGAAGCCGGTGAGAGTGCATGCGATCGTCCTTGATCGTAAAAATCAGGACGGTCATCCATGATCTCAACCCCGGCGCTGCCCCCGCAACGGTAAACAAGCCTGCTCGATTCGAGCAGGATCCGGTCTATCCAGCCACTGCGCAAGCGGGAAGGCGACCGGGTCGATGCATCCGCATCGCTTGTGAGCCCGGAGACCGGCCTGCGGCATCAGCTCAAGGCGTTGCGGCGGGCAACGGGCGGGCGTGCCGTCAGCCGCGTCGCCGCTACCGCACTCTCCTTCCGAACCCACAGCAGCCTTGCCATCACAGCGGGTGCGCGTTCGGAGACTACAATGCAACAAAATTGCTTTTTATCTTATTCCACTTTATTTTCCGTCATCGGGTGCGCCGCAATCGGCATTGTGCCGAATGCCTGTGCGCAAGAAACGGTCATGCAACCGACGATCGAAGTCACCGCGTCGCGCGTGGCCGAGACCGTCGACGCGAGCCTGGCCGACGTGAGCATCATCACGCGCAAGGACATCGACGCGAGCAGCGCGCCCGATCTGATCGACCTGTTGCGTCTGCAGGCCGGCGTCGACCTTTACCGTACCGGCGGCGCCGGCGAACAAACCAGTGTGTTTCTGCGCGGCACCAATGCCAATCACGTACTGGTGTTGATCGACGGCGTGCGCGTGGCCTCGGCGAATACCGGCGCGTTCGCCTTCGAGAACCTGCCGCTCGACGCGGTCGAGCGCGTCGAGATCGTGCGCGGTCCGCGGGCGAGCTATTGGGGCTCGGATGCGATCGGCGGCGTGATCCAAATATTCACGCGCGAACTCGATGGCGCTCACCTCGCCGCAAGTTACGGCAGCTATCGCAGCGCCGACGGCAGCGCGGGTTACGGCGCCCGCTCGGATGCAGGCGGCCTCAGCGTGCTGGTCGGCGTACGCCATGTCGGCGGGTTTTCCGCGACCAATCCGTCAATCTGCAACGGCCCCAACGATCCATACTGCATCTACAACCCGGACGACAACGGTTTCCAGAACCACAATGTCGTCGCGCAGGGCGATTATCTGATCGGCACGCAGAAATTATCCGCCAGCGTTTTCCGCAGCCAGGGCACGCAGAGTTTCGACAACGGTGCCGATCCGGGCATTTCTCACAC
>JAYTQX010000247.1:0-3704 GCA_043746455.1 Pseudomonadota bacterium | reverse complement strand
TCATGATGTAGCTGCCGACCAGTGCGGGAATGGATTGCGGACGGGCGCGCATTGCCAGCAAGATTGTGGCGAGCAGACCGATCGTCGCAACCGCTTCGCTCAGCCACTGCCCCGCTCCGCTGCGCAATTTCGTTCCGGTCTGCCACAACGGCAGATCGAACATCAGGTGCGCGAGCCAGACGCCGACGATCGCACCGACGATCTGGACCGCGACATAGGCGACGAATGCGCCTGCGGATGACTCGCCTCGCCACCACATCATGGCCGTGACCAGCGGATTGAAGTGCGCACCCGAGATCGGGCCAAGCAAGGTGATCAGCACGTACAAACCCGCGCCGGTCGCAAGCGAATTGGCGAGCAACGCGATGGCCGCATTACCCTGCGCCAACGACTCGCCCATTATGCCGGAGCCGACCACGATCGCGAGCAATGCGGCCGTGCCGAAACCTTCGGCAAGCAGTTTCGCCTTCATGTTCGTATGCTTTTTCTCATGCACACCGAAGATGCCGGGCACAGTTCGGCGAATTCGCGCGTCGATTGCAGCGCGGCCGGCGCGGCGTCCCGCGCGATCACGGTGTAACCGTGTCGCGCGAAGAAATGCTCGGCGGTTGTCGTCAGCAACACGAGTTCTGCGATGCCCTGCGCGCGCGCCGAGGCTTCGATCGCGTCGACCAGCGCCGTGCCGATACCTGCACCATGCTGCTCCGGCGCCACGGCCAGTGAGCGCAGCAGACCAACCGGGGCATACGGCTCCAAGCCGACAATGCCGGTCAACGCATCCGAATTCGTCGCGCGTACAACCTGAAAATGCGCGACGCATGCAGCATCGATGTCGGCGCAGGGCAAGTTCGCCTGCGTCAATAGCGTACGAATCGCGGCAAGATTGCCTGCGACGGCGGGTTCGATTCTCATCCGCGCTTTTCTCAGCAGCAACTTGTAGCGGGCTTCGCCGACGATGCTTCAACACCGCATGCCGCCGGCTTGCAGCAAGCGCTCGCCTGGCCCTGTTCGACTGAGCGATCCGGGCGATCCTCGCCGTAAACCGGCACGGTGCCCAGCGAATGAAACGTTTCCCAGGCGACGCCCTGCGGATCGGCGATCCAGTACTTGTCCGACTTGGCATAGCAGCAGGCTGTGCCAACCTGTTCGACCAGGCCGCGATCCGCACGTTCGAGCTGATCGCGCAGCGCGACCAGCTCTTCGCCGTCATCGACTTGCAAACCCAGATGATTCACGCCGACCTTGTCGCCGCGCTGGGAAATGGCGAAATTCAGGCGCGGATCCTCCAGCATCCATTTCGCATAGTCGGGCTTGCGCACCGTGGGTTCGGCATTGAACAAGGTTGAATAGAAACCGATGCTGCGATCGAGGTCGGCGACGGCAACATGCACGTGAAAGCGTTTCATGAGCGAATCCTCTTGCGTGTGGATGGGGTTTTGACCGGCGCACAGTCGGGGTTGCAAGATTGGCCGGCGCAACAATTTTCGGTGAGATAGGCGATGACGGAATTCATCGTCGCAAAGTTCGCCACATACCAGACGAAGCGGCCATCCTGCCGGCTCACGACGAGGTCGGCATGGCTCAGCTCCTTCAGGTGAAACGACAGCGTCGCTGGCGCGACCTTCAGCGCGGCACCGATGCTGCCGACCGCGGCGCCATCCGGCCCGATTTCGACCAGATAACGGAAGATCGCCAGGCGCGTCTCCTGCGCGAGGGCCGCGAGCGCGGCGAGCATGGCTTTTGTTTTCATACTTCCATAATAATGGAAATATAGAAGCAGTCAATACCCGGGACTCGGGAAAAGAATAAAAGTCTTGTCATTCCGGCGAAAGCCGGAATCCAGAGTCTCTCGCTCTCGCTTTTCCAGAACAAAGCATTGGGCGACCAGCTTCGCTGTTGCAGAGCACTTCCGGCTTTCGCCGGAATGACGAAGGACTACGCTTTATCGAATCCCGAGCCCCGAGCCCCGAATCTTTTTCTCTTACTCGTAGCCGCCGCCGTAGCTATCCGCTGCGTAACTCTCGAACTTGGTGTACTGGCCGAGGAAGGTCAGCTTGAGCGAACCGGTCGGGCCGTTGCGCTGCTTGCCGATGATGATTTCGGCCTGGCCCTTGTCGGCGGATTCCGGGTTGTAGTACTCGTCGCGGTAGATGAACAGGATCACGTCGGCGTCCTGCTCGATCGCACCGGATTCGCGCAGGTCGGCCATCATCGGGCGCTTGTCGGTGCGCTGTTCGAGCGAGCGGTTGAGCTGCGACAGCGCGAGTACGGGCACATTCAATTCCTTCGCCAGCGCTTTCAGGCCGCGCGAGATTTCGGAAATCTCGGTCGCACGGTTTTCCTTGTTGCCGGGCACCTGCATCAGCTGCAGGTAGTCGATCACGATCAACCCCAGGTCGTGCTCGCGTTTCAGACGCCGCGCACGCGCGCGCAACTCGGCCGGCGACAGCGAGGGCGTGTCGTCGATGAAGATTTTCGCATCCGACAACAAGGTGATCGCGCTGGTCACGCGCGGCCATTCCTCTTCCTGAATGTCGCCCGTGCGCAAGTGTTGCTGATTGATGCGCCCGAGCGAGGAGATCAAACGAAACGCCAGCTGCGAGGCCGACATTTCCATCGAAAATATGGCGACCGCCTTCTTCGATTTGATCGCCGCGTGTTCGGCCATGTTCACCGCCAACGCTGTTTTGCCCATCGACGGACGTGCGGCCAGGATGATCAGATCCGACGGCTGCAGGCCGGCGGTCAGTTCGTCGAGATCGGCGAAGCCTGTGGCAAGCCCGGTCACGGAGCCCTTGCTTTCGTAGCGCTGGTGCAGGATCTGAAACGCCTCCTTCACCGCCGTGCGCATCGGCGTGAAACCCTTGCGCCCACGCGCGCCGGATTCGGCGATGCGGAAAACCTTCTGCTCGGCACCTTCGAGAATTTCCTGCGTGCTGCGCCCTTCCGGCTGGAAACCGTCGCCGGCGATTTCGGTGCCTGCATCGATGAGCTGGCGCAGCACGGATTTCTCGCGCACGATCTCGGCATAGGCGACGATGTTCGCCGCGCTCGGCGTGCCGTTGGCGAGCTGGATCACGTAGCTCGATCCGCCGACGAGTTCGGACAACTTGTTCGATTCGAACCAGTCCGCGAGCGTGACCGCATCGCAGGGCATGTTCTTGTTCGACAGCTCGCCGATCGCGCGATAGATCAGGCGATGATCCTTGCGATAGAAATCGTCCTCGACCAGTTTGTCGGCGATGCGCTCCCAGGCGTGGGCATCGAGCATCAAGCCACCGAGCACGGCCTGTTCGGCGTCGATCGAATGCGGCGGGACGCGCAGCGCGTCGACGCGCGCGGGGAAGATCCTGTCAGGAGAAGCCGCCATGAAGGTGCTTGAGTACTCGTGTTTTCTTGTTTGATGAACGATTCCGCCACCACTGGCGTCGCGCGATCGTTGCAACTGCGCGTCTCTAAACCTGAGACGACTGCGGTCCTGACTCGCGCGGGCGTGGAGTGGTGAGGAACTCCCCTAGCATCGTCGCGACTGCGACGACTGCGTCGCAGACTCCGACGATGAGCATGCTGACACATCTGCTTGTTGATGGACCAGTGGATATCTTGTGAGTTGCGTCTTTTCGCTAAAATATTCCGGCCTTTCGGCCTACACTCGAACATCGCGAGCGGAATTCGCGAAGAATCGGCGCAGTGCCACCGTTTTG
>JAYTQX010000246.1:0-6472 GCA_043746455.1 Pseudomonadota bacterium | reverse complement strand
TCTGCGATACCGCTCATGGCTGAAGGCCGACGAGGCGACTGCGGCATTCTTCGCGCGGCAGTTTTTGAACCAGAAGACTGGTCAATGACGAGCAAATGCCGCCGCCGCCGCCGTCATCGGCCGGCAGACGACTTCGGTCGGCCGATTCGCCAGTTAGCGGCTAATTCGCCGGTTAGCGGCGGACACGCACCAGCAGCAGCGCATTCGGTTGCAGATTGAGGCTCAATACACCGGCCTGCAGGCGCGTCTTCTCGGGCGCGCCCAGAGCGGTGGCGGCGTTCATGCTCGCCACTTGAGCGCGTGTCGGGTAGCGCGGACTGCCCATCGCCGCGTAGATCGGCAGAACGTTGCCGTGTTCGCTATCGACACGCTGGATCGCGACCGCTGCATCCGCGCGCATGCCGCGCACCTCCAGCCGGATCGCATGCGGTCGGCCGTGCCGCCCCGGGTCCACCAGGTTCCATACCGCGATGGCGAGCGAACCGTCCTTTTTGCGCGTGACGATGGCGTCTTGCGCTGGATTCGCCAAGCGCTGGTGACCGAGTTCATGCAGCAGCGCAAACGCGTAGTAGCTCGGCTTGTTGATACCGCCGCTGGCACGCAAGCCGAACATGCCGTTGAACGGCTGCGGGCTGGGGCCGTCTTCCTCGAACACGTCGGAGAATGTCCAAAACGACATCATCTTTACCATGCCATCGCAGCCACGCACCGTTTCGGCGAGGGCCGGCCCGACATAGGTCGTGTCGCGCGCGTCGGCGGCGCCCATCACGTTCCACTCCGTCCACAGCAGCGGCAGGTGCGGAAATGCTGACGCCCGGATCTGCCGGTGCACCATGGCGATCGCCCGGCAGACGCGCTCGTCCATCGGCACCGGCTGATCGGAATGGAACAAATTCATGACGGTATCGTCGGCATAGCCGTGCGTGGAGACGAAATCCACCGGCACCTGCGCGGCGTGCGCATGCGCGAGAAACGCATCCACCCAGGCGGCCGCCGCGGTGGCCGGACCGCCCACGCGCAGGCGTGGATCGACGGCCTTCAGCGCGCGCGCGGTGTGATCGTACAGTTCGAAGTAGGTCTGCTGGCGCGGCACGCCGCCCCAAAAATCGATGTTCGGCTCGTTCCAGACCTCGAAATACCAGTGGGCGACCTCGCCGATACCGTAGCGCGCCAGCAGATGCCGGGCGAATGCGCGGACCAGCCCGTCCCACTTGGTGTAATTCTTCGGCACCGATACGTTCGGTTTGTACCAGAATGCGTGCAGCGCATCGGGATTGAACGCCAGCCGCTTCGGCATGAAGCTGATCTCGACGACCGGGCGCACGCCGTTGCGCAGCAGCCCATCGTAGATGGAATCGACGTTGGTGAAGTTGTAGACCGGATTGCCGCGCTGATCCTCGCTGTACACGCCGACATCATCGTCGAGGATGCCGTGGAAGCGGACGTAATCGAAGTCGGTGACCTTTTTGACCGCGCGCAAGTCGTCCAAGTAGCTTTCGCGCATCGCCAGGGTGGCGTGTCCGGAACCGAACATGCGTTCCCAAAAGTGCGGGAACGCCGTCGCTATTGCGCCGTCGTCGACGCGTAGCGTTTCCTGCGCGGGCGCCGGGGCGGCGAGCCAGCAGGCGGTGATCAACATCGGCAGCACTAGACGGCGCGTTGCTCGGACCTTCGGGATCGGCACGGGCGCCGGCAGCACATCTTCGGCGATATCTACTGGGATGCGCACGCATCGGATGATAAGGAGTTGTTCTGCCGCCGTCCACGGCGGTGGTCCGCGTGAGAGGAATTTCACCCCCGTCAATAATTCCTCGTTTGCCGCCGCGGCAGCGTGCGCCTATCGTGCAGCGATCGAGTTCTTTTCACGACATGGAGTCGCATGAATGGTGACCAAATTGTTTAATACGATTGCGCTGTCCCTGCTCGCCGCCGCGGCGTTTTCCGCCGGCGCAGCGACCGTACCGGCGGCGGCGCGACCGGTTTCACTGACACAGGCGCCGCTCGTCATGCGCCTCGGCAACGATGAGTTCCGCATCGCCTTCGGCGTCAATGGCGAGCGCTGCGCCGCAAACGGCTGCAACGGAGTGATCCGCTACCGGGTTTACTGGAAGACTGAAGACGGCACGACCCGCTCGGAGATGAAACAGGTCAGCTACGCCATCGCCGTGCGCGCCAGCCGCACGATCACGGTGGATCGCCAGTACTTCGACACCGCCGAGGGCGCACATACGACCAATGTGATCGCCGTACGCGTCGAAAAGATCACCTGTCGCGCCGGAGCCACGACCGCTGTTTGAGGCGCGGCGATACGGGCCTGGGCGGCGCGCGGATCAACTGCAAGGATTGCCGTTAGGGCTCATACTCTGATTTCCTGGAATATTGACCGGGAATGCAATCCATGCCCGACGCAAACGCAGCGAGGTTCACCGGATCGATTCCCGTGTTTTACGATCAGCAGCTCGGTCCGATCATATTCAGTGAATATGCCGAGAATCTCGCCCATCGCGTGGCGCTATTTTCTCCTCAGCGCGTCCTCGAGACGGCGGCTGGTACAGGTATCTTGACGCGGCTGCTGCGTGATCACCTGGACGAATCGTCGCGCATCACCGCAACCGACCTGAACCCGCCGATGCTTGCGGTGGCGAAGGCGAAGTTCCGGCCGAGCGAAACCGTAACCTTCGCTGCAGCCGATGCAACGGACCTGCCTTTTACCGCAGGAGCCTTCGACGCGGTTGTTTGTCAGTTTGGGGTGATGTTTTATCCGGACAAGGTGAAGTCGTACCGAGAGGTTCGCCGCGTCCTCGTCCAAGGCGGCCGATACCTATTCAACGTGTGGGATTCGCACGCCCACAACCCATTTGGCCGGGTGGCGTACGAGACCGTCTGCGGATTTTTTCCAGCCGACCCGCCGCAATTCCATAGGGTGCCTTTCGCATATCATGACATCGACGAGATCAAGGAATCGCTTATCGCAGCAGACTTCCACGACATTCGAATCGCTGTGGTTGGCATCGCCAAGAAAGTGCCGGACGTTGCGGCCTTCGCTCGGGGGCTTATCCAAGGCACGCCGATCGTTGATCAGATTTCGGCTCGCTGTACGGTTCCGGCCGAACGCGTCGTCGATACCCTGGAGAATTCACTGCGCAGCCTACTCGGCGCGGCCGATCAAAAGCTCCAAATGCAGGCAATCATCTTCGATGCCGCCTGATCGGTGCGTGGCAGCCGCCATGCGGGATTGCCGGCGGATATTATCAGCCGCTATTGCGCAACTGTTTGCTCGAATGGGGCGTGTGCGGCGAAAGGACCTCGATCCGAATCCGATTGGCGGGGCATTAAGCGCTTCAATTCCTTCGCGACCACGGCATAGCACTCGCACGCGCCGCTTTCCAGCCCGGCCCGCTTGCTGACGGTAATGTGCCCACGACGATAGTGGATGATGCCGGCACGCTGCAATTTGCCAGCCGCTTCGGTGATACTTTCACGACGCACGCCGAGAATGCTGGAGATCAAATCCTGCGTCAAAATCAGCTTTCCCGTGGGGACTCGATCGAGCGTCGTCAACAGTAGTCGGCACAGTTGTCTGTCGATCGAGTGGTGCCTATTGCAGGCCACAGTCAGCGCAATCTGCGTCATCAACGCTTCGGTGTAACGCAGCAGTAAAGGCCGCAGTGAGCCGGCGCGAACGAATTCCTGTTGCAGCCCGTGGCGCTCCAGCCGGTAGCCGCGACCGGCGGTTTGCACGACGGCCGAGCTCGAGGTCGTGTTGCCGCCCAGGAACAGCGAGACGCCGACCATCCCTTCGGGGCCGACACTTGCAGTCTCCGCCGATGCGCCGACCCTAGTGACATAGTGCAGCGAGACGATGGCCGTCGTCGGAAAATAAGCGTGTTGTAAGTGGACGCCGGGTTCGTAGAGAATTTGGCCAAGCGGCATTGCGACCGGTTCCAGATACGCCGCCAAGCGCTGGGCGTCTGCGGCGTGCAGCGCCGCAAGGAGTAGGTTCTGATCGGGGCTATCGGCCGTGAGCATTCGTGCGGTTCGGATATCGCTGGCTAAATCTTATCGGTGAGTTCAACACCGACCCCGCGGTATCCGATGTAGCGGCAGGCTCGATTGAACATCGGTTCGCCGCTGACCCGAAAACGCTGCTGCGACCCGTCCTCGTTGACGCGGCTGAAAATGAAATCGAGGAACGGCTGCCGTGCGGTGATCGTCGACTGCAGCAAGGTTCGCTCCGCCTCATTCCAGCCGGCCGCGTTGATACCTCCCGAGTCGTGCGCCAGCGCGGCGACCTGAATACCCAGCATCTCTAGCACGGGGCCGGACACCTTCGTGAACTCCCCATGCTCGTCCTGTTCCCAATACCAGTCGGACGCAAGCTCGGTCAGGCTGCGATAACGGGCTTCGCTTTCGCGCAGTTCGGCCGTCCTTTCCAAAATCTTCGCTTCCAGTTCTTGGTTCGACGCTTCCAGCTGTTTGTACAGGAGCCGCACCTCCAACAGGTTGCGAATGCGGGTCGTGACTTCGATCAGATCGAATGGCTTGCTGACGAAGTCCCTTGCGCCGGCTTCCAGCGCGCGCTGTTTGTGGCCGGGCTGGGCGGTGATCACGAGAACCGGAAGGTAGCCGTCGGTCATGTTGGCCTTCAGGCTTTCCATGACTTGGAAGCCGTCCATGCCGGGCATCTGCAGATCGAGCAGGATCAGGTCGTAGTGATCCTTGCGGTGCCGCACGGACACTTCGAGCGGATTGCGCGTCGATGCGACGCGGGTGTAACCCGCGTCGCTGAGCATCTGCTCGAGGAGTGTGATGTTAACTTGCTGATCGTCGACGATCAGGACGCTGGCGTCCAGAATGGCGGCCTTAGAGATCATGCTGTTGCCTGGCCGGCGCTGAACCGGTTGCCGTTTGCGCAAAAGTCATCGCGGCGTTCAGCGCCTCGAGGAACTGGTTGACCTTGATCGGCTTGGTGAGATAGTTGAAGAAGCCGGCGTTCAAGCCCTTCGCGATGTCAGACGGGAGCGCATTGGCGCTGAGCGCGATGATCGGGATATGCGCGGTCGCCGGATCTGCGCGCAGGATCTTCAAGGCTTCGCCTCCGCTGATTCCCGGAAGGTTGATATCCATGAGAATCACGTCCGGCAGGTAGGCCCGCGCATACTCGATGCCGAGCTCGCCGTCCGCGGCGCTCAGCAGGCGCAGGTCAGGACGGCGCGCAATGATCTGTTCGATTAAATCCAGGTTCGCCGGATTGTCTTCCACGTAGAGCAGCGTGCGCTGGGGCGCCCCATCCTGCGTCAGCCGCACGGTAATCGCCGCTAGTTCCGGTTCCTGCACGACAAGCGACGGGGCGTGGGTCAGGCTCAACTCGATCCAGAAAACGCTTCCCAATGCGACACTGCTGTCGGCACCGATGACCCCTCCCATCATGTCGACCAGCCGCTTGCTGACGACGAGGCCGATGCCGGTGCCTTCCTCGCCGCCGGCCTCCTTGCCGAGGCGATTGAACGGTTGAAACAGTTGCGCGAGTTGTTCCGCAGTCAGTCCTGCGCCGGTGTCGCGCACGCTGATACGAATCGAATTCGGCGGTATTGGGGTTATATCCACGGTTACCGAGCCGGCCGGCTTGTTGTATTTGACGGCGTTGAAGAGCAGATTGATCAGCACCTGTTTGATGCGCGTGCGTTCCGCGTTGACGAAGCAGGGCGTTTCAAAGCTTGGAAATGTCATCGCAATGCCGCGCTTCTGCGCCTGTGGCTCGATCATCTCGCGGCACTCGAGCATCACCTCCAACAGCGACACTGGTTCCACCGACAACGTCAATTTTCCGGACTCGATGAGTGCGAGATCGAGAATTTGATTGATCAATTCCAGAAGATACCAGCCGGCCTTGGCAATCTGCTCGATGTTGCGCCTCTGCGACGGCGTCGGTTCCGGCGTGGCGGACTCCATGAGCTGCGCAAAGCCGAGAATTGCGTTGAGCGGCGTGCGCAGCTCATGGCTCATGCCGGATAGAAAGTCCGTCTTGGCGCGATTGGCTTTCTCCGCAGTCGCGGTCGCCGTGATTAGTTCCGTCTCGACGCGCTTGCGCACGGAATTGTCGGTGCCGATGAGCAGGTATCCGATCAACCCGGCGTAGTCGTCGCGCAGCGCCGTGATCGAGATAATGGCCGGAAAGCGGCTTCCGTCCTTGCAGATGTAGGTCAACTCGTAAATGTCCTCGATGCCCCGCGAGGCCTTGAATACCAGCGCTTCGAAGCCCGGGGTGATCTGGGTGCCAAGCTCGGCACTCAATTCCTTGGCGCGCGCGATCACTTCCTGCGGGTCGGAGATGTCGGCCGGGGTGATCTTGTTCAGCACGTCGGCGGCCGCATAGCCCAGCATGCGCTCGGCGCCGACGTTGAAAATCTGGATGACGCCCTTCGCGTCGGTGGCGATGCTCGAAAAATTGGCGCTGTTGAAAATCGCGCTC
>JAYTQX010000245.1:0-1528 GCA_043746455.1 Pseudomonadota bacterium | reverse complement strand
GTTAAGTGCTTACCTGGGGCGCGACCTGCTTTTCTCCTCCCCCCTTGCGGGGGAGGTCGGCACGCGTAGCGTGCAGGGAGAGGGGATGGCGCCGGAGGCGCCCGCTTTCCGCGGGCGCTACCCCTCGCCGCAACCCCTCTCCCGCAAGGGGAGAGGGGCTCAAAGGCAAAGTCGCGCATTGCGCCAACGAGGTGCTATTCATGTGCCTGCTCCTGCTCGCAATCGACAGCGTTCCTGATCGGCCCTGGCTGCTGCTCGGCAATCGCGACGAATTCCATGCGCGCCCGACCGCGCCCGCTCAAGCCTGGGAAGACGCGTCGGCGATCGTCGGCGGGCGCGATCTCAGGGCCGCTGGTTCCTGGCTGGCGATTGCGTGCAGCGGCCGCTACGCGGCGGTGACCAATGTGCGCAGCGGATCGCTTGTCTCCACACCGCGCTCTCGCGGCGAACTGGTCGGCGATTTCGTCGCCGGCGATACGTCGCCGGCGGACTATGTCGTCGCGGTTGCGCAACGGCGCGGCGAATACGGGCCATTCAATCTGATCGTCGGCAGCGCCACGGCGGCCTGGTTTGTGAGCAGCATCGATGGCGTTGTGCGCCATCTGGCCGGCGGCATTCATGCCTTCAGCAATGGCTCGCTCGAAGACGAATGGCCGAAGATGCGCCGCCTGCGCACGCGCTTTGCCGCGATGCTGCAAAGTGGAGAAATAGACAATGCATCGTGGCTGGCCCTGCTCGCCGATACCGAGCAGCCGCAGGACGGCGAACTGCCAGACACGGGCGTCGGGCTCGAACTCGAACGCCGGCTCGCGCCGATTTTCATTCGCGGCGAAACTTACGGCACGCGCGCCAGCACGCTCGCCTATGCGCGCGCGGATGGCGGTCTGGTCCTGTGCGAGCGCCGCTTCGGGCCGAATGCCATCACTTTGGGCGAATCCACGATCGAGTTGTGAGGCAGCTCAGTCCGGCAGGATGGCCTGCAGCGCCTTGCGCGCTGCGTCGAAAGAAAAGTGCGTGCGCACGTTGTCGAGTCCGTTCGCGGATAAAGTCTTCCACAGCGCTTCGTCGTTGTAGACACGCAGAATCGCGGTGGCGAACTCCGGCGGCGTATCGGCGACGAGGATGTCCTTGTCCGCGCGCACATGCATGCCTTCCACGGCGGTCGTGGTCGCCACCACCGGCAGGCCATAGCTCATCGCCATGTTGATCTTGCCCTTGACCCCGGCGCCGACGCGCAGCGGTGCGACCGAGACGCGGCAGCCGTCCATGAACGGCGCAAGATCCGCGACGTAACCGTGCACGGTCACGCCGTCCATCGCGAGCTGTGCGATCCCGGCCGGCGCGTTGTTGCCGATGATATGCAGTTGGATCGGCGCCTGCGCGCGCACCAGGGCAAACACCTCGCGCGTGAACCACTGCACCGCGTCGGTGTTCGGCGGGTGCTGGAAGCTGCCGACGAACACCATGTCCTTGCGCGCGGCGAACTCGCGCCGGCAACCGTAGACTTCGTGCACATTGCTGAGCACCT
>JAYTQX010000244.1:0-7082 GCA_043746455.1 Pseudomonadota bacterium | reverse complement strand
GACGCGCGGGTTGAAACCGGTGTCAGGCGGATGGTCGTGGTCGTCCGATCCGCGCTTGATGCCAGCCGTGCCGCAGCGCTATGCCGAAGCACAGATCCCGGCAATCTTGCGCGGCATCCGCGCGCCGAGCCAGTTGATCCTAGCCGAGCCGATGGCGCTGCCGATTCCCGCGGGGACGATTCTCTCGCGCGCACATGAAGTCGCGAATCTGGAGCTCGTGCGTCTGCCCGGCAATCACCATCTGCATCTGGAAGATGCCGAACCCGTCGCGCGCGAAATACTTCGCTTTACGCGACAGCACGAACCTGCTGCTGCGCGCTCACCGAGCAGCGATAACTAGCCCTGGATCAAGCGCGCCAGTTCCGCCTTGAGTGCATGTCCGCGTGTCTTGAGCCAGTCGCGCTGGGTTTTCCAGTCGGGGTATAGCGAGCCGACCAGCGCCCAGAAGCGCGGCGAGTGATCGCGGTAGCGCAGATGACACAACTCGTGGATCACCACGTATTTCAATGCTTCGGGCGGCGCCAGCGCGAGTGCGAGGTCGAGGGTGACGCAATCGCGCGTATCGAGGCTGCCCCACAGGCTCTTCAGCGGCTTGACCCGAATGGCGGTCGGCGCGTAGCCGAGTTCGGGTACGTAGCGTGCGAGATGGCGCGACACGTCGCGGCGGATTTGCGCCTGCAGATAGGAATGCAGCAGCGAGCGCGCCGCGCTCAAGGTGCGTTTGTTATGCGGTTTGGGCAGGGTCAACAGCAGCCGGTCGTCGGCATAGTCAATGCGCGGAAACGCGCCGTCGCGCCAAGCCAGGCGTGTGGTCTCGCCGCGCAGCGGAATCAGGGTCGCTCGGCCCGGCAACAGCGGCGGCGGCTGATCCTCTATCTGCAATTCGTCGAGTTTGCGTTCGAGCCAGTTCGCGTGCTTGCGCAGGAATGCGAACACCTGCGCCGGATGCGTGCCCGACGGATACGACACGCGCGCGCCGCCCGAGGTGACGGTCAGGCGCAGCCGCCGCGCACGCGGGTGAGCGGCCCGCAGTACCTTGATCGTGTCGCCGGTCTGCGTGGCGAGTTCAAGATAGTTGTCGTTGTCGGGCATAGGTTTCTCATTGACTGGCCCAACAACGGAGTCACTTGCGTTCCGTCGGCCGGGGTAATCCGAACCACTCTTCCATTTTTGCGAACAGGCGCTGCAACTCCAGAGTCATCAACGCCAGCACGGCGTCGAGTTCGGCGACGGCGTTTTCCTTTGCGTTGTCGCCGAGTTCATCCTGAACCTGATCGAGGAACCGCAGTTTGCGCACCACCAGATCTTCGCCGAGCGTGAAGCTCAATCGCTCGTCGAATACCACAGCCAGCTGAAACACCTGCTTGCCCGACTTGAGATGCTCCCGCACCTCGTCGGTTTCAAGCTCCTGGCGCCGGCAGCGCACCACCGCGCCGGCCTCGACCGGATCGCGCAGTTCGCATTCGTCGCCCAACCTCAATCCCGCGGGCAACTTGCCCGAACTGAGCCAGTCCGTCATCAGCGCACGCGGCGCCTCTTCAGGCACGGCCGGTGTCGCCGGAAACGATCCGATGGCCTCGCGCAACTGACTGACAGTGTCCTCGGCTGCCTTCCTGCTTGCAGTATCGACGACCAGCCAGCCGTTTTCCATGTCCAGATAAGCATTTCGCTTTGACAGGCGTATGAAAGCGCGGGGCAAAAGGTCGGTCAACACCTCTTCTTTAAGGCGTTTGCGCTCGCGCGCACTGATCCGTTTTCCAGTTTTTTCGCCGATCTTCTGCAAACGAGCACCTAATTCCTCGTTTATCACCGAAGATGGTAGCAATTTATCCTCGCTGCCGATGGTCAGCAACGCGAGCTTGCCGACGCGATGGACCAGCGGCGTTTCGCCGCGGCCGTGCGGCGAAATAAAGCCGCGCGTGGCCAATTCGATCGGGCCACAGGGACGCAGGCGTTTTTTGTCAAGGTCGGACTCCAAGGATTTGAGCGATTTGGCGATGGCGGAAGAAAAGCGAAACAGGGTCAGGTTGCGAAACCACATGGGGAAAGGTTTTCCGGAAGATGATAAAGATTCAAAAGCTCATTCACCGCGAAGAACGTAAAGGACGTGAAGAAATCAAGATCAAGTCCTTTTCGCGTCTTTCGCGTCTTTCGCGGTGACCTGCTTTGCGTTATGCAAACGGAAGCGGCATCTCGCCTGCTCCATCGCCGAGCAGCCAATCCGTCATGCTCGGCGGCGGATGCTGAGCGCTGCTTCGACCTAGCGCAGCAAAATCGAACAGATCACGATCGGCCAGGTGCGAAGGTGCGACCGATGTCAGCGAACGGAATACATTTTCGATACGCCCGGGCGTCTTTCGTTCCCACTCGCGCAACATCTGCTTGATCGCCTTGCGCTGCAGTGTTTCCTGCGACCCGCACAGATTGCAGGGCATGATCGGGAACGCTTTCGCTTCGGCGTATTCGGCGATATCGCTTTCCCTGCAATAGACCAGCGGACGGATCAGCACATGCCTGCCGTCGTCGGACTGCAGTTTCGGCGGCATCGACTTGAGCGTCGACTGATAGAACATGTTGAGGAACAGGGTTTCCACCAGATCGTCACGATGATGACCGAGCGCAATCTTGCTGAATCCGGCGCGCTCGGCATGCGCGTACAGCGCACCGCGGCGCAGGCGCGAACACAGGCTGCACATCGTCTTGCCCACCGGAATCACGCGCTGCACGACGCTGTAGGTATCCTGTTCGAGTATCTCGAACGGCTGTCCGATCGAGCGCAGGTAGGCAGGCAAGACATTGGGATCGTAGCCGGGTTGCTTCTGGTCCAGATGCACGGCGACCAGTTCGAAGCGCACGGGCGCCCTGGCCTGCAACTGACGCAGCAGATCGAGCAGGGTGTAGGAATCCTTGCCGCCGGACAGGCAGACCATGACGCGGTCGCCATCCTCGATCATGTTGTAGTCGGCGATCGCCTGCCCGACCTGACGGCGCAGCCGCTTGGCCAGCTTGTTGGCGTCGATGCGTTGCGCGGCAAACACGTTCATGAGATGAATCGGAAGTCGGGAATCGGGAATCGGGCGATATTGTACGGCCAATGCCGGACGCGACGCGCACGCGTTACACTGGGTCATTCTTGCGAAACGGATAGCGCCGCGTGCCGCTGGATCCTTCCGACATCACTCGTCAACTGGTCGAGCTGCGCATCGAACATCGCGATCTCGACAGCGCCATCGCGCAGATGGCGGACGATGGGCATTGCGACGAGGTGCAGCTCAAGCGCATGAAGAAACGCAAGCTGCGCCTCAAGGACATGATCGCCTATCTCGAGAGCAAGCTGATCCCCGATCTCGACGCGTGATTTTGGCGCGTATCCACCGTCGCTGACGGTGTTGGCCGCATTCCGCTCCGACCTATTCCGGCGGCGCCGCTTCGCCGTCCGCCTCCGCCGCCAGCGCATCACGCCGTTCCGGCGTCAGCTTGAGGATGCCGTGGCGGATTTCGCGGCTAAGGATCAGCTTGGCGTCACGCACCACATTTTCGAGATCCGAATCGAACTCGAGTTTGCCGTTCGCGTCGGCCCAGATCACGCGGCGTTCGCGCAGCTTCTGGATAAACCCCCGAAACAGGGATTTGTCGAAAAATTCCGGCGCGTTCAGTTCATGCAGCAGGGACAGACGCTGCGCGGTCAGCGCGCACAGGTTTTCCAGCTCCACGCCGGACAGCGTATTGGGTCCGTTGCGCACCAACGCGGCGATCGCCATGTAGTAGCGCTCGATCGCCTGCAGCAGGGGCTGCGCGATAACGCGCAACTGGAAAGCGCCGTCGCTTTGACCCGCGCCGCGCGTCAGCGAGCGGTTTTCCGCGTCCGCCTGGAGCAGGCCGCGCGCGACGAAAAAATCGATCGTGGCGTTGAGGTGGGTATCGAACTCATCCGTGCTCCATGGCAGAAACAACTCAGCCTGGACATAGGGATAGACCAGGCGTCCAAGGCGCACGATCACAGTGCGCGCCATACGCCGGTTGTTGAGAAAACAGCAAGCGACCCAGGCCGCAGTCGCCGTGAGATGCAGCACGTTGTTGCGGAAATAACTGAGCAGCACCGCGTTCTTGCCTTCGCAAGTCAGCACGTCGCCGAGCGGATGCTCGACGCGCGCAATCGCGCGCATGTTTTCGCCATAGGCGATGATCCCGGCCGCACTGAGTTCGGTGATCGTCAGACGATCCGAATAGGGCAGGGCAGTCAGCAGGGCACGGCTAAGGTCGATCTGCGCGAGGAGATCGGCCTCGGCCATCGCGTGCTTGGGCGTGGACAGCAAGGCGAGCGCGAGCAGGTTGATCGGGTTTACGTCGGCCGCACGGTTGATATTGATCTGGATGCGCTCGGCCAGCACATCCACGGCGCGATTGAGCCACGTGGGCTTGCCTTCCGGGTCGGCGGTTGCCGCACGCCAATCGGCGTCGACGCCATCGAGCAGCGGTGACAGAAACACCGGTTCGCCGAAGTTCACCGCAACTTTGCCGTAGTTCTCGCGCAGTTTGCCGAAGGCGCGGAACAGGCCGTGCAGCGATTCCTTCTCCTTCGGCTTGCCGGACAACTCGCCGATATAGGAATCGCCTTCCATGATTTTTTCGTAACCAATATAGACCGGCTGGAACACGACCGGCCGATGCGATTCGCGCAGGAAGCTGCGCAGGGTCATCGACAACACGCCGCCGCGTGGCGTCAATAGCCGGCCGGTGCGCGAGCGCCCGCCTTCGATGAAGTATTCGAGCGCCACGCCGCGCGCGAACAACTGGCTCATGTATTCGCGGAAGACGGTCGAATACAACGGATCGCCCTTGAAGCTTCGGCGCATGAAAAACGCGCCGCCACGTCGCAGGATCGCGCCGAGTACGGGCAGATTGAGATTCTGCCCAGCCGCGATATGCGGCACCACCATGCCGTTGCGATACAGCAGATACGACATTAGCAGATAGTCGATGTGGCTGCGGTGGCAGGGCACGTAGATGACTTCGTGGCCCGGCGCGATCGCGCGAAGCTTGTCGAAATGATGTATCTGCACGCCGTGGTAGATCTTGTCCCACAGGCCGGTGAGCAGGAACGACACCGAACGCACGAACGGATGCGACAGGTCGGCGGCGATTTCCCATGCGAAATCGCGCGCCTTGTTCGTCGCCTGCTCCTTGCTGACGTTCTCCTTGCTCGCGGTCGTATCGATCGCGCCCTGCACCGGTGCGGCATTGAGCACGCCGTCGATCAAGGTGCGCCGGTGCGAAAGATCGGGCCCGATAACCATCGCGCGCTGGCGGCGGAAATGCGCGCGCAGAACGCGCGAGACCTTGCGCAGGGTGTTCGGCCCATCGCGCTCGCTCGCCAGCACGCTGCGCAGCGAGATCGGCGTGGCGAATTGCACGATCGTGCCGCGCCCGTTGAGCAGGATCGCGAGCAGGCGCCGAAAGCGGCCGACCACACCCCAGTTTTCCGCGAACAGCACGCGAAACCAGCCCGATTCGCGATCCGGCGCACGGCCGACGAAGATCGATACCGGAACCAGCTGCACATCCAGATCGGCATGTGCGCGCGACGCGTCGAGCAACTGCGCCAGGGTTTCCGAATGCGTGCGCGAACGCGGACGCTGAAACCACCAGCCGTCGCGGCGCGATAGTGCGAACATCGCTCGCTGCCTGGCCACGCCGGCGATATCGAACGGCCGCAACGGCTCCGGCATGCCCGCTTCGCGGCAGGCCTGCTCGAGTATCAGCGTATCGGACAAGCCGTAGCGTTCGATTACATAGCACACCGGCACCGCCGGATCGCAGGCCGAGCGCGGATCGGCCGGCTCGCGTTTGATGCGCAGCCACGGCTCGGCGAGCGCGCCGAGCGCACGCAACCACCAGGGCGCACGTGGTGCGATCGGCGTGGCCGGAGACAGTGCGGATCGATCGTCCATCGTCGGATTGTACGCAACGTGGCGTAAAGCGACTGCAAAGTGCGGCTATGCAGACAGCGACGGCGCCCGCAGGCGCCGTCGAAAGTCGCCTATCGCACGGATTATTTGGCCGTCGGAGCCGGCGGCGTTGCTGGCGGATTCGCCGCAGTGGCCGCAGCTTGCGCCTGCTCTTTCTGCCACTTCTCGATCGCCTGCTTGCCGTACCACTTGCCGTCGACCTTGACCAAGTCGCTCTCGGTCGTGAACGGCTGGTCGAACGCCGAGTAAGTCACCTTGACCTTGGCCGCATCGCCGGTCGTGCTCACGGTTTCGACCTTGATCGAATCGAGCGATTTGTCCAGCGACAGGCCATACACGGACAGCACCTGTTTCAAACCGCCCAGCGCGATGCCTGCCTTGAGCATGCCCTGATCGTAGGAAAGCGCACGCACTTCATCGAGCGATTTCAGGTTCAGATCGCGCGCGGTCTTGCAGATCGCCGCAAGCGCGCCCTTGACCAGGACCGGATCGGTGAATTTCACGCCCTGCGCCCACTTCGCGGTCGCGTCGACCAGCGCAGCGGATTGCTTCTTCTGCTCGTCGGTGAGGTCCTTGCTCTGCTGGATCGAGCTCTGCACGAAACCCTGGCCCATCGCGATCATCATCGGCATCTGCGCGGCGCCTTCCTGATCGAACTTCTTCAATTGCGGCTCGATGTCGGCGTAGAGCTTGTCCTCGGCGCCCGGTGCGGTGAGCTTGGTCATCTGATCGGCGAACTTCTTGCGATCCTCGTCGGTGATCGGATCCTTGGTCAGATGCTGGGTCCAGTCCGTCTTTATCTTGGCCAGTTCCGCCGCGGGCAGCGCCGCAGTAAGCAGGCCGTTGATGTCGTTTGCGCGCAGCATGTGCACGGCGGTGAGAATCGCCGCATCTGGCGTCGCCGTCGGTACCGCAACCGGTACGGCCGAAACTGCCGCCTTGTTTGCCGCCTGTTCTTCGGTCTTGCCGCACGCGACAACAAGGCCGGCAAGCGCCAGCAGAAAGGCGAGATGCGTAAGCTTGGTGGACATGATCTTCCCCGATGGAGTGCCGCAAAGAGTGGGAACTCTAGTGAGGCCCCGCGGACTTGGCAAGCGAGCCGCAGAAGTTGGC
>JAYTQX010000243.1:0-2659 GCA_043746455.1 Pseudomonadota bacterium | reverse complement strand
TTCGCGAACGCCCAATCGATCGCCGGCGCCGCGGCTTCGCTCGCATAGCCCTTGCCCCAGGCCGCGCGGCGGAACGCCCAGCCGACTTCATGGCCCGGCCACCCCTCTGGCTGCCACGGACCGAGCTGTCCATACCACTCGCCTGTTTGTTTGTCGGTAACCGAAAACATGCCGAACCCTTGTACCAGCCACGCGCCAGGCTGCTGCAGAAACTTGCGCCACGCTGCAGCGCGGACCAAGGCGCCGCCGACGAAGCGCGCGGCTTCCTCGTCGCCAAATAACTCGGCATAGCCATCGAAATCCTCGCGCCGCGGCAGGCGCAGGATCAGACGTTCGGTCTCGATGTGAATGTCACTGGTCACTGCGAAGCCCCATCAGACACCGAACCCTCATCCGCCCTTCGGGCACCTTCTCCCGACGGGAGAAGGAAAAGCATTCAAAACGCATTGATGCCTGTCACTTCGCGCCCAACCACCAGTTGATGCACGGTCTCGGTGCCCTCGTAGGTGATCACGGATTCGAGATTGAGCGCGTGGCGGATCGGGCAATGCTCGGTAGTGATGCCGGCGCCGCCCAAAATATCGCGCGCCTCGCGCGCAATATCAATCGCCATGCGCACGTTGTTCCACTTGGCCAGCGATACCTGGGTCGGCTGCATCTTGCCGGCGTCCTTCAAGCGCCCAAGTTGCAGCGACAGCAGTTGTGCAAGCGTGATCCGCCGCGCCATGTCGGCGAGTTTCAATTGCACGGCCTGGGTCGCCGCGATCGGCCGTTCGAACAGCACGCGCTGCTTGGCGTATTCGTTCGCCTCAGTAAAGCACGCGATCGCCGCACCGATCGGTCCCCAGGTGATGCCGTAGCGAGCCTGGGTCAGGCAGCCGAGCGGGCCCTTCAGACCTTTCACATTGGGCAGACGATTCGCTTCCGGCACGCGTACGTTGTCGAAAAACAGGCCGGAGGTGACCGACGCGCGCAGGCTCATCTTCTTGTGCACTTCCTGCGCGGCGAAGCCTTTTGTACCTTTTTCCACAATGAAGCCTTGTATACCGTCATCGGTATGCGCCCAGACGATCGCGATATGCGCCAGATTGCCATTGGTGATCCACATCTTGGCGCCATTGACGAGCCAGTCGCCGCCATCTTTACGTGCGTGCGTCTTCATATTGGCCGGATCGGAACCGCCGTGCGGCTCGGTCAGGCCGAAACAGCCAATCACCTTGCCAGCGGCCATCTGCGGCAGCCAGTGCTTGCGCTGTTCCTCGCTGCCGTAGGCGAAAATCGGGTACATGCACAGCGACGACTGCACAGAGGCGAAGCTGCGAATGCCGGAATCGCCGCGTTCGAGTTCCTGGCAGACGAGGCCGTAACTCACCGCGTTCATCCCCGCGCAGCCGTACTCGACCGGCAGCGAGGATCCGAGCAAACCCAGCTCGGCCATTTCCGGAACCAATTCGATCGGAAAACGGGCCTGATCGAAACAATCGCCGATGATCGGCAGCACGCGCTCGTCGGTAAAGCGCGCGACAGTGTCCTGCACCATGCGCTCTTCGTCGCTGAGCAGGGAACGCACGTCGTACAAATCGGTGGGATTGAGCGGATTCGCTGGCATGATTTTCCCGTGGACGGTTCAAGTCCGGTAAAAGACCGCCTATTCTAGCTGCCGGCCCGACCCGGGTCACCCGCAAATCGGCAAATGCGCGTTCCCGTCCTCACCTACCACGCGATGAATGTCGCTGGCAACGATTACCACAACAACGACCACGTCACGTTGGCTGCGGACCTGCGCGCGATCGAGCGGCTCGGCCTGCGCATTGTGCCGCTCGCGCTGGCCGTCGATGCGTTGCTCGGCGTCACGCCCGAGTCGTCGGTGGAGAATTCGGTGGCGCTGTCATTCGACGACGGTTCCTGGTTCGATTGGCACGATCTGGACCATCCCGTTTTCGGCAGGCAGCGCGGCTTTGCCGGCATCCTGCGCGATTTCGTCGCTGCGACCGGCACCACGGCGCACGCCACCAGTTTCGTGATCGTCTCGCCCGCGGCGCGCGCGACGCTGGATCGCACCTGCCTGATCGGTCGCGATTGGTGGACCGACGACTGGTGGCCGCAGGCGGCGCAGGAGGGCCTGATCGCAATCGAAAGCCATAGCTGGGATCACAATCATCACACCTTGCCGTCGACGGCACAGCGTGAGCAGCGCAAGGGTACTTTCGTCACGATCGACGGCTACGCCGATGCCGACGCCGAAATCCGCCAGGCCAGCGATTGGCTCGACACACGCTGTCCGACCCGTAAAACAAGCCTGTTCGCCTATCCGTACGGCGAGAGCAACGACTATCTCGTGCGCGAATATCTGCCACGGCATATGCCCGAACATCGGCTGCGCGGCGCATTTGCCACCGATGCGCGACCGCTGGAGCGCGACAGCAACCGCTGGCTGCTGCCGCGCTATGTGTGTGGGCAACACTGGAATTCGCCGCAACAGCTCGAGTATTTGTTGTGCGAAGCCGGCGCAGCGCGCTGAAGCGAGGCGGGCTCAGTGCCTTGGCGGATCGGATCGATTGGTCGACTCGATGACAATCAGATCCAGATCAGGCTCGACCCCATCCAGATCGATACGCCATGAAACCGGCACGCCGTCCGCGCAGCTGTCGCAGCGGTA
>JAYTQX010000242.1:0-16293 GCA_043746455.1 Pseudomonadota bacterium | reverse complement strand
AACCCAGCAGGGAGGCTGGGCTGAGCGTAGCGATGCCCAGCACCCAGACAACTGAACGCTGGGGTTCGCGTTCGCTCACCACCGGCCTACAAAAACGCGTAGCTGGCAAGTAGGTTGGGTTGAACGCAGTGAAACCCAACAATATCGTCAAATGACGTGTTGAGGTTCGCGTTCGCTCTCCTCAATTTTTCGTATTGAAAATAATACATACATTTATATGGTAATTTTTGTGGCTATCTGCTAGGCTAACACCATGAGCCGTACGCACTTCGAATGGGATGTCGAGAAAGATCAGATCAATCGGCTAAAACATCACGTTTCGTTCGCGGTCGCACAATACGCCTTCGCCGATCCGCAGCGCGTGATCGCGCGCGACCTGGAACACAGCGGCAGCGAGGAAAGATTCTATTGCTTCGGCCGGGTCGAAAGCGGCGTGCTAACGGTTCGCTTCACTTATCGCGATGGCGCGATCCGCATTTTCGGCGCCGGTTACTGGCGCAAGGGCAAAGCTATTTATGAACGACAAAATCAGATACACGAATGAGCTGATTGGCAAGATCGAGATCGTGCCGGACTTCCTTCCGTCGCCAGCCGAATTGGCGTTCCGCGAGGAAGGCGTCAAGGTCACACTGGCGCTGAGCAAGAAGAGCATCGACTTCTTCAAGTCGCAGGCATCCAAGCATCACACGCAATATCAGCGAATGATTCGCCGTCTGCTCGACAGTTATGTCGATTCTCACGCTACTCAAGCCAAGCCGTCGACTCGTGGCGCGCGAGTGCGTAGGCTGGGCTGAGCGTAGCGATGCCCAGCCCAGGCAACTGAACGCTGGGGTTCGTAGCTGCTGCCGCTATTTCTTCCTGCGCGCCCGCGGATGCGCCGCGTCGTACACGCGCGCGAGATGCTGGTAATCCAGGTGCGTGTAGATCTGCGTCGTGGCGATATCGGCATGGCCGAGCAGTTCCTGCACGGCGCGCAGGTCGCCGGAGGATTCGAGCATATGGCTGGCGAAGGAATGGCGCAGCAGATGCGGATACACACGCCGCGTGATGCCCTGACTCTTCGCCCACAGCTTCATGCGCTCGCGCACTTTCTGCGGCGTGATCGGCGCGCCGTTGCGGCCGCGGAAAACGGGCTCGTCGGCGCTGGTGACCTGATCGAGTTCGCGCAGGATGCGCAACGCGTCGAGCGCTTTCGACCCGACCGGCACGATGCGCGTTTTGCGCCCCTTGCCGGTCACGCGCACGCTGGCGTCGGCGATATCCAGATCGCGCCATTGCAGGCTGGTGAGTTCGGAGATGCGCAGGCCGCTTGAGTATAAAACTTCCAGAATCGCGCGATCGCGTTTGGCCTCGGCACTGTCGGTCGGAATCTCGACCAGGGTCTGGATCTCGTCGACGTCGAGCACCTGCGGCAATTTGCGCGGCGCTTTCGGCGCGCGCACGCCGGCGGCAGGATCGTTTTTCAATTCACCGCGACGCAGCAGGAACTTGAACAGGCTGCGGCATGCCGACAGCCGCGTCTGCAGGGTGCGCGGCGCAATGCCGTCGCGATGCTCGCCGGCGATAAAGCTGCGCACTGCATCGCTGCGCAATCCGCTCCAATCGCTCACTCCCTGCTTGCGCGCGAACGCGACGAGGCGGGCGAGATCGTGGCGGTAGCGCACAAGGGTTTGCGGCGAATAATCCTTCTCGATCCGGAGATGGTCGAGGAAACGCTCGACTGCTGTGGCAAGCGCGTCACTCGAAGTTGTCCCGCCAGATACAACAACCGTTCGCCCCGAGGTACGACCGCAGGAAGGCCCCGCGGGATCGAAGGACGAGCCATCGTTGCTAGGGCCGCTCATGGTTCGATACCTCACCACGAACGGCTGGACGGGCTAACCGTTCGCCCTGAGGTGCGACCGCAGGAAGTCCCCGCGGGATCGAAGGGCGAGCCATCGTTGCTAGGACTGTTCATGGTTCGATACCTCACCACGAACGGCTGGACGGGCTAACCGTTCGCCCCGAGGTACGACCGCAGGAAGTCCCCGCGGGATCGAAGGACGAGCCATCGTTGCTAGGACCGTTCATGGTTCGATACCTCACCACGAACGGTTGGATGGGCTTCGCAAACGATCACGGGGTGTTGTTCACTTCGCCGGAAAACGCCCGATTGCCGTCGCCACTGTTTCGGCGATGAGTTTCAGGAACACCGTACCCATGCCCGGGTGGAAGCGGTTCGCATCCGTACTGCCGATCGCCAGCATGCCCAGGGGCTTGCCTAGGCGCGCATTGCTGCCGGCGAGCGGCAGCAGCACGGACGAGCGCACTTCATTGGCTTGTTCGCCAAACAGTGCGTCGAGTTTTTCCGGCTGCAGACGGCCGCAAAGCGGTTCGGCGCTAGCGAAGAATTCGGCGAATTCAGGCATCGCGCCCACACCTTGCGGCTGCACGATCAGCCAGTCCGCGGCCGGCAGATCGGCATCGGCGCGAAACAAAACGAGGCGTACGAGAATTGAAGAGTCCGGGCAGGGATGCCCGGGCTGTTGCGGAGGGACCCGCGACGAAAATTCGGCCTGAAAATCCTCACGCAGGGAAGCGACGACGCGGCGCACGCTGGTCGTGAGTGTCGATTCGCGCAGCAGCGCCACCGTGAGCGCGTGTACGCGCTGCACCAGTTGTTCGTTCTCGGCGGCAATGGCGACCAGCTCGTGCAGGCGCCGGCCGAGTTCGCGATTCTTGTCGCGCAGCACGTCGAGCTGGTAGCTGGCGAGCGATGTCGTCGTGCCCTGCTCGCGCGGCGGCGCCAGGGTCAGCGCGAGATCCGGATAATCGTGCAGGAATTCCGGATGGCGGCGCAGATAACTCGCCACTTCGGTGGGTGTCAGCCCTTCCTTGATACCGCTGTCACTCATGCAAAGTCCCCTTCGTAAACGAATGCCGCCGGGCCGGTCATCCACAGCGCGTGCTGCGGGCCGTCCCAGCGAATGGTGAGTCTGCCGCCCGGCAGTTCGACCGCGACTTCCGCATCGACCTTGCCGCGCCGACGCAGAACCGCGACTGCCGCGCCGGCGCCGGTGCCGCAGGCCAGGGTCGCACCCACGCCGCGCTCCCAGACGCGCAGCTTGAGCTGCGTGCGATCGACGATCTGCACGAAGCCGACATTGCAGCCTTGCGGGAAATGTCCATTTTTTGACAATGCGGCACCGAGCGATGCCAGCGGCGCCGACGCCGCATCGGCGACCTCGATCACGGCATGCGGATTGCCCATCGACACGGCGCCGAATTCGATTGCCCGATCGCCGGCCGGCAATGTATACAAATCCGCTGCAGGCAGATGCAGCGGGATATCGTCGGGCGCAAAGCGCGGCTCGCCCATGTCGACACGCACGCGCCCATCGTCGAGCAGCTCAACGGCGACCGGCCCGGACGGACTTTCCAGCTGCACCGATCCGGCGTTGAGCACGCCCGCGCGACGCAACCACGCGGCGATGCAGCGCACGCCGTTGCCGCACTGGCCGGACATTGTGCCGTCGGTGTTGTAGACGCCGTAATAGAACAGGCACGAGGCATCGCGGGAGGGCTCGATCGTCAGCAGCTGATCGAAACCGACGCCGGTGTGGCGGTCGCCGAGGCGTCGAATCTGCGCCGCATCCAGCGTAAACGGTCGCGTGCGGCAATCGAGCACGACGAAATCGTTGCCGATGCCGTGCATCTTGGTGAAGTGCAGACTCATCGCGGCGCTTGCGGGCTAATTCTTGTTCGCCGCGCCGCCGCCCGATGCCGTTGGCTGCACTGTGCTTGCCGGCGGGTTCTGGTCTTTGTCCTTGGTTTGCGGCGCCGGGGCGGGTTTTTGATCGGGCAATACCAGCGGCCCCTTGTTGCCGCAGGCGGCGAGCGAGAAAGCGATCAGCGATGCGAGCAACAGCGTGCGCAACATGGGAATCCCGGCCAGTAACGTATGGCAGGAAGTATAGCGCGCGCAGTCCTTGGCGAATCGCAGCGATCTGCTTGCGTTCGCCGAACGCGATGACCAGCCGATTACTGTTTTTGCGCGCCTTTGTCCGCCGGTGCGGCGTTGGGCGGCGCGGCTGGATGGTCGATGGGTTTGCCTTGCTGCTCGAGCGTACCGACCGTAACGGTGGCCTTCCATTGGTGATCGCGCGACGCGAAGTACAAATTCGGCTCCCAGCGCTCCTTGGAGTAGATCGAGTCACTGCTGCAGCCCGCCTGCGGCACGGCCTGACCGCCGACCTCCGGCGTGGCGCCGCAGTGGGCCGAGTTGGATGATCCGGCCAGGTCCGCGTGCAGAATTCCGGAATCGAAGCCGGTATGCGAACCGGTCATCTGCATCTGGCCCTGACGCAATTGCGTTGCCATGCGCGGTTTGGCCACGTTATCGGCATAACGCTCCGCCAATGTCTTGCGCAATTCCATTGCCTGCGCGATTTGCTCGGGTGTCAGGGTTGCCTTGACCCGATCGCGCGTTGCGACGAAATCGGGATAGCCGCGCTCGGCAGCAAGATCGAGCCAGGCGTAGGCGGTGACCGGATCCTTCTTCGTGCCCTCGCCATTCAAGTGCATCAAGCCGATGCAGAGCTGGGAGAGTTTGTCGGCATAGTACGCGCCGACCTCGAAATACTTGAATGCGCCTTGATAGTCGCGATGTGCGTAACTGCGGAAGCCGGCAAACTCGCCAAACAAATCCGGGTGATACCAAGTGGAGGCTTCGGCCATGCCACGAAGTGTCTTTTGTATCCCCGGGTCGTTCAGTGGATCGTCGTCGGCCAGTGCTGTCACGCTCGCCATTGCCAACACGAGCAGGCCCAGACTCAACTTGCGAAATTTCCAGCTTGCACGCATGAGTTTCTCCTTGTTTGCGCCAGCGCTGCATTCGTCGCCCGACAACAATTTGTACGCCCGCGCTTCGGGCTGTGACCAGTGTCTAAAGGCATAGTTCCGGATGCGCCTCCGTGAAACATGATTTACGCTTGCTCTCGACCGCCGCAAATGAAATAAACGACATCTTTGTGTCTATCTGCTGCGGTCTGTTAAATTTTGTGCTGACACGCGAAGGCGGTGCGATGGATTTCCTCGGCGACGGTTTTCTGCTGCCCGCACTGATCGCGATCGGCATCGCTGCGCTATTGATTGCGTTCACGCATGGGCGCGCGAGTGTGCGTCATGCCCGTGCGCGGCGGCCGTTCGCCGCCACGCACCGGTTTGCGTGGATGCTGGTGTTTCTTCTGCTCGCACTGCTAGCCGGCGGCTCGGGCATCGCGCTGCGCGGCTATCGGTTGCTGACCGGGGAAATCCCGGTGGCGACGATCAGCGCGCGTCAGGTCGCCAGACAGCAGTTTGCCGTGCGCACCGATTTCCCCGACGGCACGCACAGCGGTGGCGCGTTGCAAGGCGACGAATGGCAGCTCGATGCGCGCGTGATCAAATGGAAACCCGCGGCCGTCGCACTCGGCGCAGAACCCTTGTATCGCGTCGAGCGTTTGTCCGGACGTTATCGCGATGCGGCACAGGCGCAAACGACGATGCCGAGCGTGATCGTACTCGACGGCGACTCGGTGATCGATTTGTGGCAGCTCAAGCAGCGCTTTCCGCACTGGCTGCCATGGATCGATGCGGACTACGGCAGCGCGGCGTATCTGCCGCTGGTCGACGGTGCGCGCTATAGCGTCAGCCTGAGTCCGCTCGGCGGCCTTGTCGCGCGGCCCGCTGACGCGGCGAGCGCGGAGAAGTTGAAGGCAGCCGGGTGGTAGCGGCCGTCACTTCTTTTTCGCGCCTGCGGCCGGCTTTGGTGCCGGCAGCTGATCGAGAAAAAACGCATACGCCTCGGCAATCTCGCGGTAGTGGGAGTAGCGCCCGCTCTTGCCGCCGTGCCCGGCTTCCATGTTCACCTTGAACAGAAGCGGATTCTTGTCTGTCTTCAGCGCGCGCAGCTTGGCCACCCATTTGCTCGGTTCGTAATACTGCACCTGCGAATCGTTGAGCCCGGTGGTGACCAGCATGGCCGGATAGTTCTGCGCCTTGACGTTGTCGTACGGCGAGTACGACAGCATGTAATTGTAGAAAATCGTGTCCAGTGGATTGCCCCACTCGTCGAACTCGTTGGTGGTCAGCGGAATGCTGTCGTCGAGCATGGTGGTGACTACGTCGACGAACGGCACCTGGGTGAAGATGCCGCGATAGTCCTGCGGCGCCATGTTGGCGATCGCGCCCATGAGCAGGCCGCCCGCGCTGCGCCCGAAAGCGAACACCTTGTCTTTCGCCGCGTATTTTTGCGCGACGAGAAATTCGGTCGCATCGATGAAATCGGTGAAGGTGTTTTTCTTCTTCAGCAGCTTGCCGTTTTCGTACCAGTCGCGGCCCAGCTCCGCACCGCCGCGCACGTGCGCGATCGCAATGACGAAGCCGCGGTCGAGCAGGGAGACATAGGCCGGATTGAAACGCGGATCGCTGGAACTGCCATACGAGCCATAGCCGATCTGCAGCATCGCCGCGCTGCCATCGCGCTTGAGATCCTCGCGGTAGGCGAGCGAGACCGGCACCTTGACGCCGTCGCGCGCAGTCGCCCAGACGCGTTCGACGGTGTAGTCCGCCGCATCGTAGCCAAGTACCGCATCGCGCTTTTTCTCGATGCGCTGCGCGGTTTTCATGTCGAGGTCGTAGACCGTGTCCGGTGTGACCAGCGAGGTGTAGTCGTAACGCAGCGTGTCGGTATCCTGCTCGCGGTTGTCGCCAATGCTGGCGGTGTAGTCGACGTCGTCGGATTTGACGAACGTCTCCGCGCCGCCGCGCCAGGGTTTGATGCGGATGCGCTGCAGACCGTCGCTGCGCTCGCCGATCACGAGGTAGTTCCGGAACAGCGCGATGCGATCGATCAGCACATCGCTGCGCGTCGGTACGACTTCGCGCCAGCGACTCCTGTCGCCGGCTTGCGCGTCGTCGACCTGCATCACACGGAAATTTTTCGCGTTCCAGTTGGTGCGGATCATCCAGCGCCGGTCGATATGCTCGGCGTGATATTCGAAATCGTGCTCGCGCGGCGCCAATACTTTGAAACGCGCCTTCGGCTGGCTTGCCGGAATGAAGCGGATCTCGCTGGACAGCGTGCTGTGTTCGCTGATCGCGATGAATTTGTCGTCGCCACTGCGATCGACGTCCATGTAGTAACTGTGATCGCGTTCCTCGTAGACGACGGTATCGCTTTTCGCATTCGTGCCGAGCGTGTGTCTCTTCACGCGTACCGTGAGCAGGGTGACCGGATCGTTTTCGACGTAGAACAGCGTGCGGTTGTCGTCGGCCCAGGCCATCGATGCGGGTGTGTTCGGGATCGTATCGGGCAAGGTCTTGCCGCTGGTGAGGTCCTTGATATGGATGGTGAACTGGAAACGGCCGCCGGTATCTTCGGCATAGGCGAGCAGTTGCTCGTTTGGGCTCACTTCGCTGGCGCCGATCTGGTAATAGTCGTGACCCTTCGCCAGCGAGAGCACGTCGAGCAGCACCTGCTCCGGCCCGGTCGGACTGCCGCAGCGGCGCACATGCACGGGGTATTCCTCGCCCAGTGTGTAACGCGACTGATACCAGCAATGACGATACTTGGCCGGTACGCTGGCATCGTCCGGCGCGAGGCGGCCGACGATTTCCTTGTACAACGTTTCCTGCAGCGCCTGCGTATGCGCGGTCATCTGCACGTAGTAGGCGTTTTCGGCCTGGAGATAATTCAGCACTTCCGGCCTGCTGCGCGTGTCGTCGCGCAGCCAGTAGTAATTGTCGATGCGCGTGCCGCTGGGCGCAGACACCGAATACGCATGCAGCGCGGCAACCGGCGGCTGCGGTGCGGGCGGCGCCGACGGTACGGGCGGCTGACTCACGCATGCGCTGAGCAACGCGCCGAGTGCGGCAAGCAGAAATGGACGCGGCGTGAAGCGAATCATGGTCGGCTCTCGTATAAGCGAACCGCGATGGTAACAAAGAGCCGGGGCGCAGCTTGGTCGAGAAACTGCGCAACGCGCGTCCAGCAAACTATCCTAGCCTCAAATCCGGCTCACCCCTCGGCTAGCCTTTTCTCATAGCGCCACGCATCCGCGCCGTCTTCGTAGAACCCGGCGCGTGCGCCGAAGCGGCGATAGCCCAGGCGTTCGTACAGCCGGATAGCGCCCGCATTGTCCTGGCGCACTTCCAGGCGCAGGTGCGTGCAGCTACGCCGGCGCGCCGCGCGTTCGACGGCGTGCAGCAGAGCCTCGCCAAGACCGCGGCCGCGCGCGCGGCCGTCCACCGCAATCGAATAGAGGCGCGCGACGTCGCTATTGCGACGGAAGAACACCACCGCCTTGCCTAGCAGGCCGTGCGCATCGATAGCCGCCAGCACCGCCGCGCTCGGGCTGTGCAGGTGTTTTTGGTATTGGCGGCGCGAGAGATGATCGGTGCTGAACGAGGCGCGCTCGAGCGCGAGCAACGCGTCGAGATCGGCCGCCGTTGCGGGACGAATCGAATACATGGCGGGATGGCAGCTGGGATGGGAAGCGGTAGCGGACACGCGCGCAAGCCTAGAGCAGCCGACAGTCCCGGTGCAACGTGGGCGAGGCAATGAATCGGCGCTAAACCCGGCCGGATTCCTCGGGTCCGGCTGGATTCAATCCACCCCATCTGTGTCAAACTGCGCACCTTTCCAGTCCGGCGCGCTTCCGCTTTGCCTTGAATTTCGCATGTCCGAGCCCCCATCCGCTGAAAGTATACTTTCCCCGGCGACCTGCGCATGAGCCGGCTGGTTATCGTCGTGGAAAAAGCATCGGACTGGGGTTCGTATTACCCGTCGGACAATGTGGTTGCCGCACAGGACTATCTGAAGGAACCGATCGAACCCGACGAGGAGCGCGTGCAGGTCATCAACCTGTGCCGCAGCTACAAATATCTCGGCATCGGCTATTACGTCTCGCTGCTCGCCGAAGCCCGCGGACACAAGGTCACCCCGTCGGTGCGCGCGATCAACGATTTGCGCAAGCGCGCGCTGTACGGCCTCGATATCGAGGACCTCAACCAGAAGCTGATCAAGTTCCTGCCCGAAGGCGGCCGCGACGCGACGGATTTTGGTGTACTTGTATACTTCGGCGAAACCAGCTACACGACCCTGGCCGATCTCGCGCGTCAGGTCTTTGAAACCTTCCCGTGCCCGATCCTGCGTCTGGAGTTCGAACGCGAGAAGGTCTGGCAGATCAGCGCGATCAAGCCCGCCGGCCTGCACACGCTGACCGATCAGCAGGAAGATTCGTTCGCCGCGGCGCTGGACCGCTTCTCGAAGAAACTCTGGCGCAAACCGCGCGCACGCAAGATCTATCGTTACGACATCGCGATGCTCGCCGATGCGAACGAGGCGATGCCGCCGTCGAACCGGCGCGCGCTCAAATCCTTCGTCGAAGCCGGCAAGGAAATCGGCATCGAGGTCGAAACGATCGGCAAGAACGACTACTCGCGTATCGCCGAATACGACGGGCTGTTCATCCGCGAAACGACCGCACTCGACAATCACACCTACCGCTTCGCCAACAAGGCGGAGAAGGAAGGCATGGTGGTGATCGACGATCCGGGCTCGATCCTGAAATGCACCAACAAGATCTATCTGCACGATCTCTTGCGCTCGCGCAAGCTGCCGACGCCGAAAACCGAGGTGCTGTATCGCGACGATACCAAGCATCTGACCGAGTTGCCCGATCTGCTCGGCTTTCCGATCGTGCTGAAAATTCCGGATGGTTCGTTTTCGCGCGGTATCGTCAAAGTGGAAACGACCGAACAGCTCAAGGCCGCAGCGGACGATCTGTTCCAGCACACAGCGCTGGTGCTCGCCCAGGAATTCATGTTCACCGAATTCGATTGGCGCATCGGCATACTCGACGGCCAAGCCTTGTATGCGTGTCAGTACTTCATGTCGCGCGGCCATTGGCAGATCTACAACCACGGCGCCAACGCGACGCAGAAATCCGGCGGCTTCAAGACGCTGCCGGTGCGCGATGCGCCGAACGAGGTGGTCAAACTCGCGCTCAAGGCGACCGCACCGATCGGCGATGGCCTCTACGGCGTCGACCTCAAGCAGGTCGGCGATCGCGTGGTCGTGATCGAAATGAACGACAACGCCTCGATCGACGCCGGCGTCGAAGACGCCTATCTCGGCGAAGACCTGTATCGCCGCATCATGGAAGAATTCCTGCGCCGGCTCGAACGCAAGCGCCTGGGCATCAATGATCGGTAAGCAGCGCCGTCAACGTTGATCCCAATTGGCCTTGCGCGCTGTGCCGGCGCGCAGCACGCGGTGCGCGCCGCGAGACTGCGCGCCGCAAGCCCGGACGCCGCCGGCGCAAGCTGGCGAATGTCGCGCGGGACAAGCCCAGCAGCGGGCGCCAGCGCAGGATCAACAAATCGGCGAGCGGCGCGACGACGAGCCAGAACGGCAACCAGCCGATCCACACGCTGCTACCGCGCAAATGCGGAAAACACAGCAACGCAACACTGCCGAGTGCCAGCCAGGTCTGCGCGATGCCGATTGCGATCCTGGGATCCTGCGCGATGATCGGCTTGCCAGAAGAATGATAGAACCGTAGCGAACGCATGCTGGTCTCCTTGGTGACAACACCAGCCTGCCAGCCGCACATCTCAGCACTTGAGATTGCACGTGGCGCGCTGGTCCGCGTTGCGGCCTACATGCCTATAATTGGAAAAGCCGGAGAGAGTTCGTGGAAACTTCGCATTTCCTGCAATACATGGTGCTGTTCCTGCTCGCCGCGGTGATAGCGGTGTCGGTGTCCAAGCGCTTCGGCCTCGGTGCGGTGCTCGGCTACCTCGGCGCCGGCGCACTGATCGGCCCCAACCTGCTCGGCCTGACCCCGGACATGCAGAAGGCGAACGAGTTTTCCGAATTCGGCGTGATCCTGCTGCTGTTCGTGATCGGTCTGGAACTGTCGCCGCAGCGCCTGTGGCTGATGCGCCGCGCGGTATTCGGCGCCGGCCTGCTGCAGGTCGTGCTGTCCGCGCTCGCACTCGGCGGAGTCGCGCTTGCTTTCAATACCGACTGGCAGAGCGCGCTGGTAATCGGCCTCGCGCTCGCGCTGTCGTCGACCGCGATCGGCTTGCAGATTCTCGCCGAGCGCAAGGAAATCGGCCTGCCACACGGGCGCCTGGCGTTCGCGATCCTGCTGTTCCAGGACCTCGCCGCGATTCCGATCCTGGGATTGATACCGCTGCTCGGCGTGCACGACGCGGCCCAAGGCAATGGCGCGACCGCGCTTGCGGTGCTCAAGGTCATCGCGGTGATCGCCGCAGTCGTGGTCGGCGGCCGCTATCTGTTGCGCCCGGTGTTCCGCATCGTCGCGGCAACGCAGATTACCGAGGTGTTTGCCGCCACCGCGCTGCTCGTCGTGTTCGGCGCCGCCTGGCTCATGCAGCTCGTCGGCATGCAGATGTCGCTCGGCGCGTTCCTCGCCGGCGTGCTGCTCGCCGACTCGGAATTCCGCCACGAGATCGAATCGCAGATCGAGCCGTTCAAAGGCCTGCTGCTCGGCCTGTTTTTCGTCGGCGTCGGCGTATCGCTCGATCTGAACCTGATGCGCGCGCAGCCGCTGGCGATCGTCAGTATCGTCGCCAGTATACTTTTGCTCAAGGCGCTCGTGCTGCTGCTGATCGGCCGCCTGTCCGGCAAACTCGATCTCAACGAGATGCTCAAGCTCGCTCTGGTGCTCGCCGGCGGCGGCGAGTTCGCATTCGTGGTGTTCAATCTTGCCCAGCAGCACGACCTGCTCGAACCGGCGCAGCGCAATCTGCTGGTCGTCGCAGTGACCTTGTCGATGGCGTTGACGCCGCTGATGGTGCTCGCCGGCGGACGCTGGCTGGCGCAGCATCCGCGCAAACCGCAGCGCGAATTCGACCAGATCGCCGACAAGCATCCGCGCGTGATCATCGCTGGCTACGGCCGCGTCGGCCAGATCGTCGCGCGCATTCTGCTCGCCAACCGCATCCCGTTCACCGCGCTGGAAAGCTCGGTGGAGCAGGTCGAGTTCGTGCGCCGCTTCAACAACAGCATTTACTTCGGCGATTCGAGCCGGCCCGAACTGCTGCGCGCGGCGGGCATCGAGAAAGCCGAAGTGTTCGTGCTGACGGCGGACGATCCGGAAACCAGCCTGCGCACGGCACGTGTGGTCAAGCGCCTGTATCCGCATCTGAAAATCGTCGTGCGCGCGCGCAATCGCCAGCATGTGTACCGGCTGATGGACATGGATCTGCACACCATCGTGCGCGACACCTTCCATTCGAGTCTGGTCATGGCTACGCATGTACTCGAAGATCTCGGCATGGCGCCGGCTGTGGCCAGGGATCGGGTCGCAAAGTTCCGCACCCACGACGAGAAATTGCTGCAGTCCCAATACCTCGTTTACGACGACGAAGCGGCCCTGCTGCAATCGGCGAAAGACGCGCTCGCCGATCTGGACAAGCTGTTCCAGGCCGACAGCGAAGGCGAAGCGGTCGGCGTGTTGGAAGCGCTGGGGAAAACCGAGTCCTGACCGACTGCCCGCCGGGTTCCGCGCAGAAATTCGCTAGCGCAACGCGGCGGGCTGTCCCGGCATGGGCATTGCGGTCGGCACGCGCACCGTGAGCTCGGCCGCCACATCGACATAGCCGAGCAAGGCTGCGACTTCGCGTGGCGTGCGCTCGAGCACGTCGCGACACTCCGGATCGGCGCGCGCGGCAAGCAGCGCGCGCGCGGGCAGCAGCAGGCCATGCATCGCGCAGGCATGCAGAGGCGAAACGCCGCGCTCATCCTGCAGGTTCACATCGGCGCGGCCGATCAGGAACAGCGACAGCAATGCCTGCACATGCTGCTGATCGCTGGCGCTGCCGGGTTCGGCGCGCGCGCCGAGCAGGAGCAGTAGCGCGGTCTTGCCCTTCGCGTCGGCGGCATCCAGATCGGCGCCTTTTTCGATCAGCAATTCGAGAACGCGGCGCGCACGCGCGGTATCGCGATTGGCGAATGCGAATTGTGCGGCCGCGTGCATGGGGCGTGTGCCGCGTTCGTCCTGCGCGTTCGCGTCGGCGCCGCGCGCGAGCAGACGCGCGACGATTTCGGGATAGCCCAGCCCCGCGGCGATCATCAACGCCGTAACCCCGCCAGGCAGGCGTTGATCGACCACGATATTGCGCTCGAGCATCGCCGCAACCACCGCACCGCGGCGTGCGCTGACCGCGGCCGAGAGCGGCGTCGCGCCGCTGCGCGCCGCGCGATCGACCTGCGCGCCGCGCTCGATCAGATGGACGACCAGATCGACATGCCCGGCGCCCGCCGCGCGCAGCAGGGCTGTCGCACTCTGCGCATCGAATGCGTCGATCGGCGTGCCGAGTTCGAGCAGTTTGTCCACGGCCGCGATATCGCCGAGGTTCGCCGCCGCCGGAAGATCCGCATCGCGCAGTGCGCGTTTGGGCAATTTCCACTGCGTCCAATGGAGCCATTGGCGCAGATCGGACTGCGAGCTGGTGAGCGCAAGACCCAGCGGCGTCTCGCCGTTCGCCGCCGCCAGTTCCGGGTCGGCGCCGGCGCGAATCAGCGCACACGTGAGTGCAAGCGCATGCTCCGTGGGCAGGCCGAGCGCCGCGAACAATGGCGTGCGTCCCTGGCGATCGCGCGCGTTGATATCGACGCCGCGATCGAGCAACGCATTCGCGATACGCAGGCTGCCGCGCGCGACGGCACGCGCCAGCGGCGTTTCTGCATTTGCATTGGCCGCGAACATATCCGCGCCACGTTCGATCATTGCCAACGCCAGCGTTTCCAGAGCCGCGCGTGGCGCGCTGTCCGCGCCCAGCGCAGCGAACACGCCGTCCAGCACGTCGGCACCGGTCGCCTGCGCGCCGGCGGCGACGAGTTCGCATGCGGCGTCGAGGCTGCCTGGCAGGCGCGCGAGCAGGGCGCTCAGCAGCGATGTGCCGTCGGCAAGCCGCGCGTTCGCATCGAGGCCATGATTGAGCAGCCAGGTGCGCGCTGACGCGTCGCCGTGATCGGCGAGATCGAAAAACAGCTGCGCGCGCTGCGTCATTGGCCAGTCGCGCAGCGTCGAGGCGAAATTGTCCACAATGTGCCAATGTGCAAAACGCAGCGCATCGAGCAGGTGCGCCGGCGAGTCTTCCCGCGTCGATGCCGCCGGTGTTGCAGCACCATCGATATTGGCGGGCAACAGATAATCCGGATCGAGGAGGCTGACGATGTTCCAGCGGCCGGCAGCGGCGGCGAAATCCACGGCGCGCTTGCCATCCGGAGTGGTGGTTTGGCGCGAAGTACCGAGGCCAAGGAGTCGGCGCACGCTGCTCTCGTCCGCCTGCGCGGACTGGCAGGCGAGCATCAACGCCGTGCGCCCGAGATGGTCGGCATGCTCCGCCTCCGGCGCATGGGCGGCAAGCGCATCCAGCACATCGGTGATGCCGGACCGCGCCGCTTCCATCAGTGCGGTGGTGCCGTGTGCGTCCGCGCGATCGACCTGCGCGCCTGCCTTGAGCAGCACCGCGGCGATATCGGCGTTGCCGTGCAGGGCAGCGGTCATCAGCGCGGTGCGTCCAAGCGCGTCGCTGGCATCGACCTGCGCCTTGTGTTTGAGCAGCAGCTTGATCAGTTCCGGATCGTCGTCGCTGGATGCGGCGGCCGCGATCAGTGCGGGTTGGGCGCGCTCGACCGCAGGACTGGCGTGCCGTTCAAGCAGGAAGCGCACCAGATCCCGGCTGCCCGCGGCGCAGGCGATCGCCAGCGGTGTCTGGCCATCGTGGTTCACCGCGTCGATTGGCGCAGCCGCGTCGCACAGCAACGCCGCCACGATCGGCTGCGCCGCGCGCGCGGCGTAATGCAACGGCGTATTGCCCTGGCTGTCGACGCAACGCGGATCGGCGCCGTTGGTCAGCAAAGTCATTACCGCATCGGGCCGACCCTGATGACTGTCGCGCGTTGCCGCAATCAACGGCGGCAATCCGGCATGAATGCGATTGACGTCGGCGCCCTTGGCGATGAGGCCGCGCAGCAGGCGCAGATCCGGACTCACGCAGGCGAGCACGACGACCGAGCGCTGGTCGCGCTCGCCGGCGTCCGGCACATGATTCGGATCGGCGCCGCGCGTGAGCGCGGCCAGTGCGGCCTCGGTCTGGCACGCGCGCACGCTGCGCAACAACGTCGCGTTCAAATCGGCCAATACCGGTTCGTGCGCAGCCCTGGTCGCGGGCGGCGCGGGCGTCGGTGTGATGGATTCGGACAGCGTGATTTTTTCCACACCGCGCTCGCGCTGGGCGCGGCGGCGTTCGGCAAGCAGTGCACGCAAACTGCGCCGGGCGATCAACCAATGCGCCAGCGGCGCGATTGCGATCGCGTAGACGGCAAGCGCCACGCCGCGAAATTCGTCCGGGAGCAGCACGCCCATTGCAGTCAGCGCGAGCGCACCCTGCGCCAATACCGCCAGCGCCAGCGAGACGGCCAAGCCGCTGACGAAAAAAACGTCGTTCGCGGCCGTCAGATGGCGCGCGAAACCCAGACATCGCGTGATCGCGGTGAAGGTCCCCGAACGCCGGTTGTCGGGGTAGGCATCGTTCAGAACGAAGACGAAGCCAAATGCCGGCCACAGCGACCATACCGCCAGCAGCACCACGAAAGCGGCGGTCGACAACAACAAGGTCGCTTCCAGCGAGTGATCGTGCAACAGCAGATACAGCGGATAGCCCATCACCAGTGCGGTAAACGCGGTGTAGGCGACGAGCAGAATGAAATAGGCGCTGCCGCGGCGCAGGACGCTGCGCGCAAACGTCGACTCGAGGTCCACGCCGATTGCCAGGCAAACCGCGGCAAGCGTCAGCGCATCGGCCACCAAGAGCAAGGCCAGCATAAGCGGATGGTGGACCAGCCCGGCAACCGCGAAGACAATCAGCGCCGGCACAAAATACAGAAGATTCGACAGCAGCTTGCGCGGGCGCTGGGAAAACGGTTTCGACATTATGCGCAGCAGTCCACAGAACGAGACATGGTCGAAGTATATCGGCAAAGCCGCGATCGCCGGTTAGGCGATCTTAACCGAACTTCGCAGGCGATGATCCGCTTCAATCACCAGAGCGCGCACGGGGATCGCCCGCCGATCTGCGAATTTCGCCCAAAGAAAAAGCCTCGACCGCATAACGGTCGAGGCTTTGGATGAAGCCCCTGGCAGTGACCTACTCTCGCATGGCTTAAGCCACACTACCATCGGCGCGGGTGCGTTTCACTTCCGAGTTCGGGATGGGATCGGGTGGTACCAC
>JAYTQX010000241.1:0-3175 GCA_043746455.1 Pseudomonadota bacterium | reverse complement strand
ACAACGCAAGGCCGATCTCGCCAAGGCCGTGCTCGAAGGCGGCGACGCGCAGAGCCTGCGTTTCGACGAAGGCGATCTCGACGAGCTGTTCGCGCCGCTCTGACCGTGCTTTACACGGCGCCGCGGTTCTTGCCCTGATACGGCGCGTACAGCGCGCGCACCTTGGCCATGTCGCCGGCGGGGTCGTCGCTCGGCCAGAACAGCGGCAGCAGGCCGATGACCTTGTCCGGGTAGTGGAAATAGATCGGCAGGATCGGCACCTGCGCGGCGCGCGCGATGTGCCAGAATCCACTTTTCCACTTTGTCACCTTCTTGCGCGTGCCCTCGGGCGCGAGGCCGAACCAGAAGCGTTCGTTGGCGGCGAACAGCGCGCGCATCTGCGCGACCACGTCGTGCGCGCCGTGGCGATCGATCGGGATGCCGCCGACACCGCGCAGGATGCCGCCGAGCGGCCAGAAAAACGCTTCGCGTTTGCCGACGAAATGCATGTCCAGACGCAGCGCAACCTTGAACAAAATGCCCCAGAGCGCATCCCAGTTCGACGAATGCGGTGCAGCGATCATCACCAATCGCGCAACGTCTGGGAATTCGCCGACGATGCGCCAGCCGCTGCGGCGCATGATCCAGGCGCAGAGCCGGCCCATCGGCGAAGGCGGAAACTGCGGCGCGTTGGGCGGTATGCGCGGAAACGGGTTGGGAAAAATCGGCGAATCGTTCAATCGCCGCTCCAGTCCTGTTTCGCGCGCCGCTGCTTGTGTGCGCCGCGCACACGCTTGGCGTCGAGCCGGCGCTCTTTCGAGCCGCGCGTCGGCTTGGTGGCGACACGCTTCTTCGGCACATGCAGTGCCGCGCGCAGGATTTCGGCGAGGCGGGCGCGCGCATCTTCGCGGTTGCGGCCCTGATCGCGCAGGCGGCTCGCCTGGATCACCAGCACACCCTCGGCAGTCAGGCGTCGGTCGCGGCGCGCGAGCACGCGCGCGCGCAATGCGTCCGGTAGCGACGACGAGTTCGCCACATCGAAGCGCAGCTCCACGGCCGAGGCGACCTTGTTCACGTTCTGCCCGCCCGGACCCGAAGCGCGCACGAAACTTTCCACAAGTTCGCTTTCTGCAATTTGCAGCGTTGGCGTGATTTGCAACATCGCCAGGATCAGTCGCGGAAGTTTTCGTATTGCAACGGCATCTTGATGTCCGCCGCGCGCAGCAGCGCGATCGCGGTTTGCAGATCGTCGCGCTTCTTGCCGCTCACGCGCAGCTTGTCGCCCTGGATCTGCGCCTCGACCTTGAGCTTGGCATCCTTGATGCGCTTGACGATGTCCTTGGCCAGCGGCTGGTCGATGCCTTGCTTGAGCGTCACCTTTTGCCGCGCGGTTGCCAGATTGATTTCCGGATCGGCGATCTCGGCGCAGCGGATATCGATCTGCCGGCTGGCGAGACGCTGCTTCAATATGTCGAGCATCTGCTTGAGCTGGAATTCGGCCTGCGCCTTGAGCACGACCACGGTTTCCTCGCTGCGCTCGAACTCCGCGCCCGTGCCCTTGAAATCGAAGCGATTGGTCAATTCGCGATTGGCCTGGTCGAGCGCATTGGTCAGCTCGTGCAGATCGAGTTTGGAGACGATATCGAATGAGGGCATGACGTGATTTCCGCGGCATTACGCGGATTGTATACCGAGCGCATCCAGCCCGCCGAACCGTGCCATCGCTTCACGCCACGCTGCATCGACCGGCGCTTCGATGCGCATCGACGCGTCGCTGCGCGGATGCGCGAACTCCAGCCGCCACGCGTGCAACAACATGCGATGCATGCCGAAATGAATGCGCCACAGCCGGTTGTGGTCGCCGCGGCCGTGGCTGGTGTCGCCGACGATGTGATGCGAAACGTGATGGAAATGTTTGCGGATCTGCCGGTAGCGGCCGGTTTCGGGTGAGGCTTCGACGAGCGCGTAGCGCTGCTCGGGATAACGCCTCATCTCGATCGGCACCGTCGCGGTCGCCAGCGTGCGCCAGCGCGTCAGCGCGGGCTTGCGCGGACCGTGCTCGCGCACGCCGGGCAGCGGATAGTCGATCGCCCCTACGGCGGCCGGCCAGCCGCGCACGACGGCGAGGTATCGCTTCGTCACCTTGCGCGCCATGAACGCACGCCCGAGTTCACCCGCGATCTCGTGCGACTTCGCCAGCAAGAGCACGCCCGAGGTCGCGCGATCGAGACGATGGGCCAGATACAGATTCGCGCCGACCTGCTCGCGCAGTCGCTCGATCAGGAAATCGGTTTCGTCGTTGGCGATCTTGCTCTTGTGTACGAGCAGGCCGGCTGACTTGTTGACCGCCAGCAGCTCGGCGTCTTCGTGGAGGATTTCGATGGGTTCCTGCAAGGTCATTCCCCCAGGAACTCAGCGCCAGCGGCCTTCGAGAAAATCCGCTGGCGTTGCGATCGCGATTTCGCGAAATGGATGCATGTCGAGCAAATCACGGTCGCTGCTTACCAGAACGCCGGCTTTGCACGAAACGGCCAGCGCAAGAAACTTGTCGTCCTTCGGATCACGGCATGCCCGGATGCCTTCGCGCACATCGCAAGACGTGGCGAATTTCCGGTAGAGCTCGAGAAACACGCTGCGTTCGCTGCGATCGAGATAGCGGTCGAATTTCGCGCGCGACAACACGGTTTGAAGCTCGCGCAGCGTGTCGGGCGAAGTGCAGATTTCGAGGCTGGCGAGCGCCTTGCGAAAAGCGAGGGCCGGCGGCGAATCGACGCGCAACGCCGCACTGATCAGCGTGCTCGTGTCGAATACGACGCGCTCAACGAAGCGCATCGACCATCCGGCTCACGTCCTTGTCGGTCAGCTTCTTCGCCGAGGCGGGTGTCTTGCCGGCGATGCGCGCGCGATAGGCGTCGTAGGCTTTTACAGCGGCGGCGCGGCGATCGCGTCCCTCGACCAACTCCTGCATGTCGGCCGGCGAGACGAGAAAGGCGACCGGGCGACCACGGCGGGTGATGGTCACCGGCTCGCGCTGCGCGGAGTCCAGCAGTTCGCCGAAGCGGTTTTGCGCTTCGACCGACGTCAGGGTCTTCATGCGGCACCTCGTTTGAATAAACCAATATGGCGATATTAGCTAATTCAGGGATTTCGCGCCATCGTTGACTGTCCGCGTTGACATTCGCGCGCCTGCGACGCA
>JAYTQX010000240.1:0-1841 GCA_043746455.1 Pseudomonadota bacterium | reverse complement strand
CGCGAATCGTGAGCATTTGCGCCACGGGCACCGCTGAAACGGGACGGCCGCCACTCAGAGGGAAACTTAGATGATGGAATTGGCCGCGGCGAATTCGCGGCGGCGCCGTCTCAGGCAGCCTGCGCCAGCAGCGGCAGGCGGAACGGGCGCTGCACGCGCGCTTCCTGCAACACTTGCGCGGCGAGATCGGCGCAACTGCCGCACTCGCCCGCGCAACCCGTACGGCGCGTCAGCTCAGCCACGCTGCGCACGCCTTCGGCGGCGGCCTGGCGGATCATCGTGTCGGTGATGGCGTTGCAGATGCAGACGTACATGCGGGCAGACCCAGTGAGATTGGGTACTATTTAAATGCAAATGAGAATGATTGTCAACTGCCCCTGTCTGAACCCACTGCTTTTCGCGTTTTGCCGCAAGGGCTTTGTTAACGTCCGGGGGAATCAGGCTGTGGATGTGGCGATTCGGCGTGACCGCTGATTGGCATTGTGCCGTGTGCCGCTACACGCTACACTTGGTTCGTGATAATCGGCTTTCGCCACAAGGGCCTTGAAACCCTGCACCGGACAGGCTCCGTCCGTGGGATACAAGCTGCGCACGCTGCCAAACTCGGTCGCATCCTGGCGGCGCTTGATACTGCGTCATCTCCAGCGGAACTGAACCAGCCTGGCTACAAGCTCCACCCCCTGAAAGGGACGCTGAAAGGTCATTGGTCCGTGTGGGTGAATGGCAATTGGCGTGTCACGTTCCGCTTTGCCGGCGTCGACGTGGAACTGGTCGATTATCAGGACTACCGCTGAAGGAGGTCACAACCATGATGAAGAACCATCCGCACCCCGGCGAGTTGCTGCGCGAAGACGTGTTGTTGCCGCTCGGGATCGAAGTCACCGACGCCGCGCATCGGCTCGGCATGTCTCGCACCACGTTGTCGCGTGTCATCAACGGCCGCGCCGGCATCAGCCCGGATCTGGCGATCAGATTGGAGCGGGCCGGAGTAAGCACCGCCCGCTTCTGGATGGCGTTGCAGTCCAATTATGAGCTGTCGCGGGCCGAACAGCGGACGCAGCCGAAGGTGCAGCGCCTGCAAGCCGTAGCATGAGGATCACCTAAGCGACGATCGTCATGTATACGCTGTGACGCATGCAAAGCGGACGCAAATTGCGCCCGCATAGCGGCGGTGCGACGGCCTCAACCAACTTTGGCCAACGCCACATCCGCGAGCTGGTCGGCGAGTCCGGCCATGCTTTCGGCCACGGAGCGCGCGTTTTCCGCCATCGTCTCGGCCGCGGCGAACGCACTCTGTGCCATGTCCTCGGCTATCGCGAGCGCATCGATCAGGGTCAGGTGGCAGGAGTCTTCCGCGAGCGGCGCCAAGTGCCGCAAGGCGCGCTGATAGACGTTGCGCTTGAACGACACCACATGTTCCAGTGGGTACCAGAAATCGACCCAGCGCCATTCGTCGAATTCCGGTTCATCAGTCAGGTCCAGACGCAATGCCGATTCTTCGCCAATGAATTTAAGCAGGAACCAGACCTGCTTCTGGCCGATGCAGCGCGGGCGCTGATTGCGCCGGACCATGCGCGGCGGCAGACGATATTTGAGCCAGCCCGGCGTGGCGCCGATTACCTCGACATGCTCGGGCTCGAGTCCGGTTTCTTCGTGCAGCTCGCGATACATGGCTTCGAGCGGCGTCTCATCGCTACGCATTCCGCCCTGCGGAAACTGCCAGCCGTCGCGATATGCGCGGCGTGCCCAGAATACGCGCCCGTCCTCGCGCAGGAGGATGATCCCCACATTCGGACGGTAGCCGTCAGGATCGATCACGTCACGTAACTCCGATTCCCTGC
>JAYTQX010000239.1:0-6098 GCA_043746455.1 Pseudomonadota bacterium | reverse complement strand
TTGCTCGGAGTTGCCTTTGCGCTGCTTGGCGGATTTGCCCTTTCGCGCCGCCGCCGCTCGTAAGTCCGCAGGATCTTCCAGCCGTGTGAACCGCATCGGTCGCGATGCGGTTCGCTTTGAGCAGCTGCGCTGTGTCCTGCTGTCGCCGGCGCAGGCCAATGCGTCAGTGTTCCTTCCGCTCCCATGGGCGATTTGATCGACGTCGATCCGGGTTCTTGCGCCGATCTCCCTCGGTCTGGAATCGAATGACTTCGCGACGATCCTCGCCTGTGCGGCGTTCGCTGCGACGCCGATCGACCACACGCTCGTAACGACAACGGCAGTCGACGCGACTGCAACCTGGCAACGGAACAGGCGGCGCGCTTGCCGCCTCGAAGGTCTTGCCGGCTTGTTGGCGCGCGAGGTCGCAAGCAGATGCCAGATCGGGCACTTGCAGAATTGCCATCGTCCGATCACGTCTGGCAGCGGGAACTGGAGTATGGCGCTCCATCGCACGCGGCGACTCCACGCTGCGCTCGCCGGAGTTGCGCAGCCTTAGTATCACGAATATCGCCCCGAGGATGGCCGCGATCACGACTATCGACGTCATGTTCTCTCCGGACTTGCGAACCTGTAACGTGAATGTGTAGCAGAAAAGACCGGCGTGAGCCAGCGATGGCCTTTGCAAAGACACCAGCGCCCAGCATCCGAGCCCGCATCAGTTCGGCTTCATCGCTCCGGCCTTGCCTGCGTCCCGCACCGTTTCAGGCGCGCCCGCAACGGCCGCCGATTTCGCACTCTTTGCGGCGCCGATTGAATTGCTCACCGTCCACGGCGTTCCATCGGCTTGCAAATAAAGCTTCTGCATTTCGTCGAGATGGAACGGTCGCGACCCGATGCGGCCGAAGACAGCGATCTGGTTGCCGGACTCGTCGACCGCGCGATCGCGTTCGAGACCGCGCGAGAGGGACAGCGCCGCGTTCTTCGTCGGATACCAGGCGATCAGCTGTGGTTTCGGATCGGGGCTGAAACCGTAGAACTTCGGCTGCGATTCGGGACTGGTCAGCTGCAACACCTTGAGACCGTTCCTGCCATCTGCGACATAGGCGAACAATGAAGCGTTGGTCGTGCCGACGACGATGTCGCGCGCGTCGTTGATTTTCCCGTCGGCATTGAACATCTGATAGATGAAGGGTTTCTCGGGATTGGTCACATCGACGATCGCGATGCCGTCGGCGCCGTCGGCAACATAGGCATAGGTGCGCGCGACATGCAGCTTGTGCGCATCGCGCAGCGCGACGTGGGCGATGTCGCGCGGAGTTTCCGGCCGCGTAATGTCGATGACATGCAGGCCATCTTTGGTCGTAGCGAACAGATAGCGGAACTGCACCTGGGCTGCACGCGGCTCGGCTACGCCCACAATCGCCAGAAGCCGCGGTTTCAGCGGATCATGCATGTCGAGCGCAACGATACCGGCATCGGCCGACACATAGAACGTGTCGCCGGCGATTGCCAGATGGCGCGCGCCCTTGAGGACGCCGCCTTCGTTCCAGGTCAGATCGCGCTTGAGGAAATTGTTGCGCGGCTCGCGGTCGTTGAGCGTGGTGATGTCGGTAAGGATCAGCCCTTCCTCCGCGTCGGTGATGTAGGCGTAGCGGTAGATCGGATGCATGAGCTGTTCCTGATTCGCGCCCTGCATCAGCCCGCTCTGGTTGCGCGTCGGATCGACCGGTTGCGTCGTTGCAAGCACGACGCAAGTCGCGTTCTTCGAGGCGATATGCGTGTCCTGGCCGAGCGGCGAGAACGGCGCGGTGATGAGCTTTTCCGAGAAGCCCTTGTTGCCGACGCTGGCGACGTCGTAAACGCGCATGCCCTTCGCACCTTCGGCGACGTAGAGATATTCGCCGCGCAACTGGATGCATTGTGCGTCGCCGGCTTTGTGCTCGTGCGCGGTCTGCAACTGCTGACCCCGATCCTGGTGTTGCTTGTACCAATCCGGATAGGCGTACCTGTGCAGATAGCTGCCGATCACCGCCTGCGGCTCATCCCATTCTGTCACCTGCACGGCACCGACCGCGCCTTGTTCGCCGACCCATGCGTGGTAGCCGATAAAGTCGATGAACTTGGTGCCGAGCAGCAGCAATTGCGCCATGATCGCATTGTTGTCGTTGGCCTTGGACAGATGGCAGTCCTCGCAGTCCTTGGTCTCGGTCTTGCGCTCGGTGTGCGGGTAGTGCGGCGCGAACGCCTGCGAGGAAAAGCCGGCTGCGGAAATCGGCGGTTGCTGGATGTATATTTTTTCCCTGTTTATATTTGTGGAGGACAGGACCAGCGCCGAGGACGAACGCACCGGCGCGATCTTGTGATCCTTGATCTCGCCGTGTACGCCGAGCATGAACATGTCGTCGCGCGCGACCTGCGGATTGTAGGTGGCGAAATTGCGCGTTTCGCCGCCCTCGTATTTATGCCGCTCGGTCTTCCAGTTCGCCTGGATCGGCAGATGGCAGCCGCCGCAGCTCGTCGTCCATGAAGTGTGGCAGGTGTAGCAGGTCATCTTGTCTTCATTGTGCGCGCGCTGATCTTTCGGCACGTCGGCGCCCCAGCGCAGCGTCGATGTATCCATCGACATCGCGTGCGCGCGCGTGGCCTTGGCGTTGTACTTCGGCGACTTCGGATCGGCGGTATCCTTGACCAGCGACATCGTCCACTCCAGCCCCGGCGTGACGGCCGAGCGCTGGATCAGCTTGCCGTCGATCCATTCGAAACGTTTCTTGCCGTCAGCATTGCGGATCAGCAGAAAATCCTTGCCGTAGGGCGATGCGGCCGGACCGGAGGTTTTCAGCGTCGGCAATTTGTCGACCGTGCCGTGGCAGTCCTGGCATTGGACTTCCACCGCGCCCATGACTTCGGCTTTCATGTATCCGTCGCCGTGCGCATCCTGCGAGAAGTGGCAGTCCACGCATTGCATGCCGGCATCGACATGGATCGACTGCAGGTGCACCGCCTTCTTCCATTTGTCCGGGTCGTTGTCGGCGACGATTTGCTTGTCCTTGTCGAGCAAGTCGCCTTTGCGATCGCGTGCATAGACGCCGCGGAAATTCCAGCCGTGGCCGTGGTAGTCGGCGAACTGCGTGTCCTTCAGTTGCGGATTGAGCAACGATACATCTTTCAGGAAATCCACGTCGCCCCACTTGCCGCGGATCGCCGCCTCCTCGGGGTTGCGGTCGAGAATCTTGCGCTGCTCCTCGTCGGTCGGATACTTCTGCTGCGCCGGCCACATCGACGGCGCGTCGGATTCGTAATCCCACATCGTGTAACCGAGCATGGTATTGATGAACATGTTCGGCTGATGCATGTGGCAGATCATGCACTGGCTGGTCGGAATCTGGCGCGTGAATTCGTGCCTGAGCGGATGGCCGGATTCGTTCTTCGGTATCGTCGGATCGATCTGCTGCGAAGTGCCGGTGTTGCCGAACTTCGCATAGATCGCCGAATGATTAGGATCGCGATCATTGGCATAGATCACATGGCAGGCCGAGCAACCAGAAGAGCGGTAGTCGCCGGGATTGTCGTTGGTGCCGAGCATCCAGATGAACGGATCGTTGAGCCGCGTCTTGACGATGTTCAACACCGGAATGGCTACGCGCTGGCCGGTGCCGGGACCGCGGTTGGATTGCTTCAGATCCGGACGGCCGGGTTCCTCCAGGCGCTGGATCAGACCGGACTCGTCGGGCAGGCCGATTTCCGGAAAGATCGTGCCGATATTGCGCCCGCCGCGCTCGAACACGCGGAAGACATCGGCAGGCGGCGTCGTCTCCCAAGTCGGCATCGGCTGGATTTTTGGCAGAATGCCGTGCTTCTGCATGTTCGCATCCGGCTCGATCTGGCTGTCGGTGGTTGCGCCGACGCCCTCGTGCGTATAGGCCTCGCCGAGCACCGAATGCTTGTAGGGCAGAATTCCATTGTTATACGCGGCCGCACCCCAGAACATCGCTGCATTGGCCATCAGGCTCTTGGCGTTGGCCTCGATCACCGGCAGGTGACAGGCGCCGCAGGCCTCGTTCGCGGCGCGCAGGTCGCCCGGATTGATGAAACGCACGAATTCTGGCGCTTCCTTCAGCCACTCCGTATAGCTGCGCTGCGGGTGCGCGCTGGTGGTCCAATTCCCCGGATAACGCGGCAACACATGCGCCTTGTCCATGCTCGCGCGGTATTCGCTCGACCAATCGCGCGCATGGTGATCGTCCGCGGAGTAGGCGTTACCTGGTGGTGCAACGACGTTCGCATCGCCGCCGTGGCAATCGGTGCAGCCAAGCACCACCGCGTCGTTCGCGTGCATGGTCTTGCGATCGGACTTGGTGTGGCAGGACACGCAACCTGTGGATTTCTTCTGCGCGTCGTCCCAGGTCTGAAACGCGGGCGCTGCGGGCGCTGCGGTGTAGGTGCGCTCAACGGGTTTTTCTTCGTCATTGGCGTGGACGCAATGTGTGGAAAAAAACAACATAGTCATTCCCGCGAAAGCGGAAATCCAGTTTGCTTTTCTCAAGAAAGGCAAAATCAAGATGGATGACCAGCTTCGCTGTTGAACACCCCGCTTTCGCGGGAATGACAAATTGGGGGACGTCGTATTTGTCATCGTCGCGTCCTCAATAGGTCACAATCACGTTGGCCAGCACTGAGTAATAAACCGAGTGATCCGTGCCGTAGAGGCTCTTGAAACCGGATCCCGGCAGCAGCGCCGCGCCAGACAGCCGCAGCACAACGTTCTGGGTGAAGAACGGTCGATATATCCACGCGATCGAAGCGTCGGTGCCGATATTGCGACCGATATTGGCCTGCTGACGCAGTGCTTCCAGCGTCGCCGTGTTGTCGAACCACAGCTCGTTGAGATTGCCCGATAAGCGCGAAGCGGGCGTCAGGTCGAAGTCCGCGCCGAGACCGATCAGGCGCAGCCCGGGATTGTCGAAGTTTGATTGGCCCAGTTCCTTCGACGTGCGCAGGTCAGGCAGCATGCCGTTCGGTTGCACCAGTGCGACGCCACCGCCGCCGATCAGGGGGATGCCCTGACTGATCCAGTAGCTGGTGTCGGCGCCAGCGAAGATCGGATTTTCGAAGATCGAATCGAAGCCGGTGGAGCGATTGTCGTAGGCGTTCTTGTCGCCGCTGGCGTAGGCGCCGGACAGGCGCGCGCGGATCCAGTCGAAGTCCATCGACGCTTCGGCAGCGAGGAAGCCGGCGCGAATACTTGTGGATTCTTCCACAAATATACCGTGCGACTGATGGCCGATGGCGTAGTAGGCGGATGCGGTCAGGTTAACGCGGCCGATGTGGCCGTCGCCGTTATAGCCCAGATAGGTAACGTCGTAGCTGCGCGGCAACTGCAGGCCGACCGCCGCGGGCCGTTCGATGAAACCGTTGGAATCGTAGAAGCGGCCGTCGCTGTTGTGGTTGAAGACGATGGTCGCCTGCGAGGTGAAGCCGGTCCACGGGAAATCCTGACGATACACATTGCCGAGCAGAATATCGTCGTGGCGCGGCGACTTGGTGATGTCGTTCAGCCCGGAATTGAGATCTTTCTCCAGGCGGCGAAAATAGGCGAAGTTGTATTGCCAGCGGTTGTTGTCGCGATCGCCGAACAGACGGATGCCCGGCTCGCTGTCCTGAAACAGGAAGCCGCGGAAGTCCGTCGAAAATGGCTGGATACCGACGCGCAGACTGTCGAAGTCATAGCGCGAATCCAGATCGCGCAAGTGCTTGTCGACCCACAGTTCCTGCACGCCGACAAAGCCGTCGTCGCGGTTGGTGCCAAGGCGGGGATCGATCTGCAGGGCGCGCGCTTCGTCGGTGTTGACGCGATTGTAGTTGAACGCGAGCGTTGCCTTGTATTCGATCTCCGGCGGCTTGAATGTGGTATCGCCTTTGTAGTAATCGACGCTGGCGATGAAGTTCTGCACGAATGCGGATTGACCGATATGGCCGAGCACGTCGAGCTCGCCGGGGCGGCCGGTGCCCTGCGGGCCGACCGGCGTCGGCACGCTTTGCGCCTTCAGAATGCTGTCGGAGATGAAACTCAGAGCCAGGAAATGATCCTTGCCGTCGATCGGCTTGTCGCCCTTGAG
>JAYTQX010000238.1:0-6185 GCA_043746455.1 Pseudomonadota bacterium | reverse complement strand
TGGAGCCCGACGAAACCCTGCACGCCGCCGCACTGCGCGAAACGCTGGAGGAAATCGGCTGGACGGTTGAACTGACCGATCTCGTCGGCGTTTACCAATGGTCGAGTGCGGATGGTGAACGCCAGTTTTTGCGCTTCGCGTTCGCCGCCACGCCGCTCGCCCACGATCCGCAGCGCAGGCTCGATGAAGGAATCGTGCGCGCGCTGTGGTTGACACGCGAGGAGATCGTTGCCGAATCGGCGCGCCTGCGCAGTCCGATGGTGCTCGGTAATATCGACGACTGGCTCGCCGGCCGACGGTATTCGCTAGGCGCGATTCAGTCCCTGCTGCCCGCTGCGTATTCAGCCCGATGAACGCAACGCACACTGACATTGGCCAGGTCATGGTCGGCATGTCCGGCGGCGTGGACTCGTCGGTCGCCGCGCTGTTGCTGACGCGTGATGCGCAGAATGTCAGCGGCCTGTTCATGCAGAACTGGGAAGAAGACGAGCGCTTCGGCAAGTGCCAGGCCGATCGCGATCGCGCCGATGCGCTGCGCGTCTGCGGCAAACTCGGTATTCCGTTTCATATGCGCAATTTCGCCGCAGAGTACTGGGATCAGGTATTCGAGTCCTTTCTCGCCGAGTATCGGGCCGGGCGCACGCCGAACCCGGATGTGCTGTGCAATCGCGAGATCAAGTTCAAGACGTTTCTCGAACATGCGCGCGCGCTCGGCGCGGAAAAGATCGCGACCGGACATTACGCGTGCAGCGACAGTATCGATGGCCGCCATCGCCTGCTGCGCGGGCGCGACGCGAACAAGGACCAAAGTTACTTTTTATATACCCTGGGCCAGGAGCAACTCGCGTCGACCCTGTTTCCGGTCGGCGAGCTGCCCAAGCCCGAAGTGCGTGCGCTCGCGCGCGCAGCGCAGTTGCCGACGCACGACAAGAAGGATTCGACCGGCATCTGCTTTATCGGCGAGCGTGATTTCCGCGAATTCCTCAGTCATTACATTCCTGCACGCAAAGGCGAACTGCGCACGCCCGACGGACGCCGCATCGGCGAGCACGACGGCGTGATGTATCACACCCTGGGCCAGCGCAACGGCCTTGGCATCGGCGGCCGCCGTGGCGCGGCCGGCGCGGCCTGGTACGTGGTCGGCAAGGATGTCGCGCAGAACGTCCTGTATGTCGCCCAGGGCGGCGAAAACGCATGGCTGCAGTCGCAGCATCTGCGCGCAAGCCAGCTGAGCTGGACTGCAGCAGCGCCACCCGCCGACGAATTCCGCTGCACGGCGAAGACGCGCTATCGTCAAACCGATCAGGCTTGCACGGTGCGCATGCAAGGCGGCGAATGCGACGTGGAATTCGATAACGAGCAGCGCGCGGTGACGCCGGGCCAATCCGTCGTATTCTATCGCGGCGAGGAATGCCTTGGCGGCGGCGTGATCGATGCGACCGATGCGCCGTTTGGCGGACTGCGGAGCGGGACGTGAGGGAAGAACGAGTCATCGCACTTGCGGGCATGTTTCAGGCGATCGCGCTGGTACGCGCAACCGCGACGCGTGGCAGCGGCGATAGCGTGGCAATGAAACCCAGCCTGGCGAGCGTATTCAAGATCGATGCGACGAGCCCGGCAGATGTATTCGGCGGCATCGGCCATCTGCGCCTCGGCCTGGAAACGCTGATCGCGCAGCTCGACGACGAAAAGAGGGATCTCGCGATCACGCGCATCGCGATAGCGGTGCTGCGCGTTCGCGCCAAGCTGGCGCGAACGCCACAGACGCTGGGAGCGCTGCGCGCCGGCATCGAGTCGATTGCGCAGCAGACCGCGGGCACAGAGCCGGCCAACCCGATTGTGATAGCGCGTCTTGCGCAGCTGTATGCGGACACGATTTCCAAACTGCAGCCGCGCATCGTCGTCGAAGGCGAGCCGCAGTTTCTGCGCCAGGATACGCAAGTCGCGCAGATCCGCGCACTCCTGCTCGCCGCGATCCGTGCCGCGGTGCTCTGGCGCCAGGTCGGCGGCTCACAGTGGCGCTTGCTGTTCCGCCGTCATCAGTACGCGATGCTCGCGCGCGGCCTGCTCGCGCAATGCACCTTGAGCGGTTCGTAGCGAACCGAGCCCCTACCGCGGCACTGGTGTCTGCGCGATAATGATGGGCTCACTCCCCAGCCCCACCCCGATGTCAGGAGCCTCACCATGACCGATTCCTTCGCCACCCGCGACACGCTGGAAGTCAACGGCAAGCGTTATACGATCGCGAGCCTCGCCAAACTTGGTCAGAAATTCAATATCGCGCGCCTGCCGTATTCGATGAAGATCCTGCTCGAGAACCTGCTGCGTCTGGAGGATGGTCTCAACGTCACTGCCAAGGAAATCGAAGCGGTTGCGAACTGGCAGCCGACGAAGGAGCCGGACACCGAGATCGCCTTTATGCCGGCGCGGGTCGTTCTTCAAGATTTTACCGGCGTGCCCTGTGTGGTCGATCTGGCGGCGATGCGCGATGCGATCGTCAAGCTCGGCGGCGACGCGAAGAAGATCAACCCGCTGATTCCGTCCGAGCTGGTGATCGACCACTCGGTGCAGGTCGATCAGTTCGGCGCGGCCGATTCGCTCGACTTCAACGTCAAGACCGAATTCGCGCGCAATCAGGAGCGCTACAGCTTCCTGCGCTGGGGGCAAACGGCGCTGAACAATTTCAAGGTCGTGCCGCCGCGTACCGGCATCGTGCATCAGGTGAATCTCGAATACCTCGCGCGCGTGGTGATGACCGCGGAGAAGGACGGCGAGACTTGGGCGTTCCCCGACACCGTGTTCGGCACCGACTCGCACACCACGATGATCAACGGCATCGGCGTGCTCGGCTGGGGCGTCGGCGGCATCGAAGCGGAAGCGGCGATGCTCGGCCAACCGTCGTCGATGCTGATTCCGCAGGTCGTCGGCTTCAAGCTCACCGGTGCACTGCCCGAAGGCGCGACCGCGACCGATCTCGTGCTAACCGTCACGCAGATGCTGCGCAAGCACGGTGTGGTCGGCAAGTTCGTCGAGTTCTACGGCGATGGCTTGCCGCATCTGCCGCTCGCTGATCGCGCAACGATCGCCAACATGGCGCCCGAGTATGGCGCGACCTGCGGCATCTTCCCGATCGACAGCGAATCGTTGACTTACCTGCGCCTGTCCGGCCGTGACGAGGCCTTGATCACGCTCGTCGAAGCGTATGCGAAGGCGCAGGGCCTGTGGCACGACGCGAATACGCCACACGCGGAATTTTCCTCGACGCTGGAGCTCAATCTCGCCGACGTGAAGCCGTCGCTCGCCGGTCCCAAGCGCCCGCAGGATCGCGTGCTGCTCGGCGACGTCGGCAAGAGTTACAGGGATTCGCTGACCGCGCTGGCCGCGAACCGTACGCCGAAGAACGGCGCCGAGGCGCGCTTCGCCAACGAAGGCGGCGACACGGCAGTCGGTCACGATGCCAGCGTCAACGCCACTGGCCAGCCAGTCTCGCGCAATGGTCAGAACTTCAAGCTGCGCGACGGCGCGGTGGTGATCGCCGCGATCACTTCATGCACGAACACCTCCAATCCCGCGGTGATGCTCGGCGCCGGCCTGCTCGCGCGCAACGCGGTGAAGAAAGGTCTCAAGGCGGCGCCGTGGGTGAAGACTTCGCTCGGGCCAGGCTCACTCGTGGTCACCGACTATCTGAAGAAAGCCGGCGTCCTCGCCGAGCTGGAAAAGCTCGGCTTCTTCGTCGTCGGCTACGGCTGCACGACCTGTATCGGCAACTCGGGCCCCCTGCCGCCGGAAATTTCCAAGGGCATTGCCGACGGCGATCTCGTCGTCGCCTCGGTGCTCTCCGGCAATCGCAACTTCGAGGGCCGCGTGCACCCCGAGGTGAAGATGAACTATCTCGCTTCGCCACCGCTGGTCGTCGCGTTCGCGCTCGCCGGCACGGTCGACATCGATCTCAACACGCAGCCGCTCGGCACGGGCAGCGACGGCAATCCGGTTTACCTGAAGGACATCTGGCCGACGAACAAGGAAATCGGCGACGTGATCGCGCGCACGCTCGGCCCGGACATGTTCAAGCACAACTACGCCGATGTGTTCAAGGGCGACTCGCGCTGGAACCAGATCGACGCGCCGGCGGGCGAGCGCTACGGCTGGGAAGACAAATCGACCTACATCAAGAATCCGCCCTATTTCGACGGCATGCGCATGCAGGTCGGCACGATCTCCGACATCAGCGGCGCGCGTGTGCTCGGCATCTTCGGCGACTCGATCACCACCGATCACATCTCGCCGGCCGGCGACATCAAGGCCACCTCGCCCGCCGGGCAGTTCCTGCAGGCGCACGGCGTGGTCAAGGCCGACTTCAATTCCTATGGCTCGCGCCGCGGCAACGACGACGTGATGGTGCGCGGCACCTTCGCCAATATCCGCATCAAGAACCTGATGCTCGGCGGCGAGGAAGGCGGCAATACGCTGCACTACCCCGACGGCGAAAAACAGCCGATCTACGACGCCGCGATGAAGTATAAAAAGGAAAATATTCCGCTCGTCGTCATCGCCGGCAAGGAATATGGCACCGGTTCCTCGCGCGACTGGGCTGCGAAGGGCACCATGTTGCTCGGCGTAAAGGCGGTGATCGCGGAAAGCTTCGAGCGCATCCATCGCTCCAACCTGGTCGGCATGGGCGTGCTGCCGCTGCAGTTCACGGGCGGCCAGAACGCGCAGAGCATCGGACTCATGGGCGACGAAATATTCGAGATCGCGGGCCTCAATGACGGCGCCGCCAAAGAAATCACCGTCGTCGCCAAAGGCAACGGCGGCGAGAAGCGTTTCAAGGTCAAGGTGCTGCTGCTGACGCCGAAGGAAGTCGAATACTTCCGCCACGGCGGCCTGCTGCCTTACGTGCTGCGCCAGCTGGCGGCCAGCTCGAAAGCCGCCTGAGCGGTTTCGTCCGTGGCCCGAATGAACGAAAACGGCGCGAGAAATTGGCGCCGCTTCCCGCCGCGCACACGAGCACTGCCCTATCCGCCGCTGGCGATCTTCGCGCGAATGGCCTCGTAAGGCGGCAGGCTCGAACGCACCCATTCACGGATCGGCGGCCCGAACACGCGTTCGGCTTTGTGCGTTGGGGCTTGCACGACACCGGACAGCGCACTGCTCTCCCATGGTTCGCGCTTGAGATTGGCGATGTTGCATTTTGGTTCGGCCGAGAGGGGCGCGCTGGGATCGAGATCGAGGAATGCGCACAAGCGTTGCCACTCGTGATCGAAATTCTCGACCATGTCCTCGAGGCACACGCCGTGATGACTGGCGTCGCCCAGACAGGACATCTGCACACCCATCGCGTAGTTCCAGCGCCGCACCCAGCGCTTGACTCCGCCGCGGAAGGCGCCCGTCGGCAGCGACATATCCGCATCGACGACGGAAGCGACCACGTCCTCGCCGTTGCGCGGTACGTGCACGAAACGCGCCCCCGCCACATAGCTGGCGATATCGTCGATATACATCAGGTGGTTCGGCGTCTTCTCCACCCAGGTCGTACAGCCCTGCGCCGCTGCAGCGCGATCGAGCAGTTCGATATAGCGTCGGGCCCGCACTTTGATCCGCGAATGTGCAACAAACGTGGAATTCAAGACGTGCAACGCAACCATCGCACAGCAGTCGAGCGTTTTGTTGGCGGTCTAACCATTCTTTACAAAGCTTTTCCAAAATTGTCGGGACGCGAATCGTGCCTGCTTCAACCACGCCGGCAGCCGCTACGCTGCGATGCCGCTTGCCGGCTGCATATCCGCGTGTTGAAATCGCGATCGAACGGGTCTTGGCAATCGGGGTAAGCCAAGGCAGACAACAAGTATCCAAAGTTCAGTGGAGGGAGCAATGACGACGAACAGCGATCGCCCCTGGCTTGCCAGCTATCCGGCCGGCGTGCCGACCGACATCGACGTAAACGCCTACCGCTCGATCGCCGGCGTGCTGGAAACAGCCTGCGACAAGTTCCGTCATCGCCCCGCGTACACGAACATGGGCAAGACGCTGACCTACGGCGACATCGATCGTCTGAGCAGCCAGTTCGCCGCGTATCTTCTCAACGATCTTAAGCTGAAGAAAGGCGACCGCGTCGCGATCATGCTGCCGAACGTGCTGCAGTATCCGATCGTCGTGTTCGGCGTTCTGCGCGCCGGCTTGACCGT
>JAYTQX010000237.1:0-6421 GCA_043746455.1 Pseudomonadota bacterium | reverse complement strand
GCCTTCGCGATCAGCGCGTCGCGCGGCACATCGTGCGGCCAAGCTTCGCCGAGCGCGCGGGCGAGCGCGAACAACACCGGACGCCGCGCGAGCGGAATCGCCGTGTGTGCGTCGCGCACCACATAGCGGCATGCGTCCACGACCAGCGCTTTCGATGCGAACAGCGCTTCGACTTCGTCGAGCCGCAGCATGCGTTCGTCGCCCCGCGAAATCACGCGTGCCGCGGGTGCATCGAGCACCGCAGCGGCGCTTTCGACTTCGGCGCTCAGCGCGGGAATTCCGGCGCGTCGCGCAGCGCGTGCAGCGCGCGCAAGCGCCTGGCGCGCCGACGTCGCGCGCACGCGGCGTATCGCGACGCCCGCGACGATCAATTCGTGAATCGTGGCGAGTGCTGCAGGCAGATGCGCGGGATCGAGTCCGGCAAGCGTGCGTTCGGCAGCGTCGAGATGTCCGAACAAGAGCTGGCGCCGCGCTTCGAGATAGCGTGCGTACGCGGCGTTCACGCGATCGCCGTGCGCGTCGAGCGTTGCGCACGCGGCTTCGAGCGCCTTCGTCGGCCAGCCGAGGTCGCGCGAGACGAGTGCGACCTCTGCCTCAGCGACGACGCAGCGCGCGCGTGCGACAGCTTCCTTCGCACCGAACGCGCGTGCCGCAGCGCGCAGCAGCGCCTTCGCGCGCTCGAACTGGCCGAGTTGCGCCATGGCGATACCGCGCAACGCAAGCGCGGACGCGTCGTTGCGCAGCGCAACGCGCTTCAGAGCACCGAGCGGATCGCCCAGCGCCAGTGCGTGCGCCGCGGCGGTAATCAATGAGTCCATCGGAATCCCGTCACACTTGTCACTCCCACCCTTGGACGTGAGGCGCTTAATTTAGCGCACCAACCACAACGAAGAGGAAGGAAGCACCATGAACACGCACACGACCGGTACACGGCAAGACTGGCTGAAGGCCCGTCTCGAGCTGCTCGACGCCGAAAAAGAGCTGACGCGGCGCGGTGACGAGTTGGCGCAGCAGCGCCAGCAGCTGCCCTGGGTTCGCATCGACAAAGAGTATCGCCTCGACACCGATTCAGGCGCCGCCACACTCGCGGATTTGTTCCGCGGGCGCTCGCAACTGCTAATCTATCATTTCATGTTCGGACCGGACTACAGCGCCGGCTGTCCGTCCTGCTCATCCATTGCGGACGGCTTCAATGGCTTCGCGGTGCATCTGGAGAATCACGACGTCGCGCTCACAGCCGTATCGCGCGCGCCGCTGGCGAAGTTGCAGGCATTCAAGCGTCGCATGGGCTGGACATTCCCTTGGGCGTCGTCGTTCGGCAGCGACTTCAACGCCGATTTCAATGTGTTATTCACGCTGGAGCAGCAGCGTGCAGGCATCGAATACAACTACCGCAAGGTACCGGCCGCCCCGCCTGCGCCAGCCGGCAAGGACATACCGGAACGCGTGCAGAGCGACAGCGAAGATTTCGTCACGCAGATCGCCGCGACGGCTGGCACCGATCCCGCCACGTTCACGCGCGACCTGCCGGGCCTGAGCGCTTTCGTCTACGAAGACGGCGTCGTCTATCACACCTACTCAAGCTATGCGCGCGGCCTCGACGGTTTGTGGGGCATGTACCAGTGGCTCGATCGCGCGCCGCGCGGGCGCAACGAGCAGGGCTTCTGGTGGCGTCACCACGACAAGTACGCACAGGGCTGAGCGCATTGCGCGTATCGACGCGATATACCGAGCGAGAGCTTTACATGACCTCCGAGCGAGTTTCACAGCGAACCTTCATCGGTATTTCGATGTTGCTGTTCGCCGCCAGCATGGCACTGACGATCGCGTGGTGCGGCTCGATGTCGGCGATGGACGAGATGAAGATGCCCGGCCCCTCTCAGCCATCCGTGGCCTCCGGGGCACTTGGGCTCCTGCCCGGCGACCCCTCTCAGCCATCCGTGGCCTCCGGGGCACTTGGGCTCCTGCCCGGCGACGGCGGGACGATGTCGATGATGTGGATGCCGATGCCTGGCCAGAGTTGGCCGGGCACCGCGACCGCGTTTCTCGGCATGTGGCTGGTAATGATGGTGGCGATGATGCTGCCCTCGCTGGTGCCAATGCTATTGCGCTATCGGCAAACGGCTGCGCGCACGAGTGCCGCGCAGCTGGGCTGGCTGACGTTGATCGTGGCCACCGCTTACTTTTTCGTGTGGACCTTGTTCGGTGCCGTCGCATTTCTCATCGGCGCGGCGGTGACATTGCTCGAAATGCAGCTACCGCTGCTGGCGCGCGCCGTTCCGACCGCGATCGGCGCGATCGTCCTGATCGCAGGCGCGCTGCAGTTCAGCGGATGGAAAGCGCATCACCTCGCATGTTGCCGTGGAACGTCGAGGTGCTGCGACACGCTTTCCGCGAATATGCTCACGGCGTGGCGGCACGGCTTGCGTCTGGGCGCACACTGCGTCCATTGCTGCTTCGGGCTCACGGCCGTCCTGCTGGTCATCGGGGTGATGGATCTGCGCGCGATGGCGCTCGTCACGGCAGCGATTTCCGTCGAACGACTCACTCCGGGCGGTGTGCGCGCCGCGCAATTCATCGGCGTGGGGCTCCTTGCGGCAGGATCGTTTCTGATCGCGCAAACTGCGATGGCGTAGCGGGGAGTCAGCCCAACAAGCCAAAGGCGCGCTTTCGTGCATGCGCCCGTGCTGAGCCGACGCGGTCAGATGTCCGCTCGACCCAAAGCCGTCATTCGCCTCAGCGACTGCGTGCTCGAGATCAAAGGCGCCCTACGTCACGGCTGCGCCGCAGCTTGTAATCATGGACGATGTAGCGTGAAATGCCCCGCAAAGCACAGGGATCCGCGGTGTGACGATCAGTCTGGATCGCGACGTGGCGGTGAAAGTGCTGTCGGCGCAGTGGGCCACGACGGACTTCGCCGAGCGCTGCCGGCACCACTATGTCTGGAATCGATCCGCAGCGGCTGATCGTTAATGGCTGGAATCAACGGTCTACTCATGCCGCTTCGCGCAAAAGTTGGGGTGCGCGCACGCCGAGCGCGGCCAGTATCGGAAGATCATCCAATACTGGCGTCCGGATCGCTTGCACGCGCGCGAGAATCTCACCGGCAAGCGCGTCGAGCAGCAAGGCGTTGTCGCGAACGCGCTGCTCGAGTGCGGCAGCGTCGAGGCAGTCGGTCAAGCCGCGGTTGAGTTCGGCGAACCATGGCAGTCGCCATTGATCGATCATCTGCGCCGGATTCGCACCGATCGAAGTGCCCGCGGCGCGACGCAGCAGTAACTGCACCTCGCGGTTGAGTGCTTCGCACGAGGCCAGCGCCGGTTGCAGCCGTGTGAACAGCGCCAAGTCGGTCAAGCGCTGCTGGAAAAAGAACTGGCAGAACACGCCCCAGTAATAGGCGTAATCCCAAGTCACTTTTAACGGCATGATTTCGGCATGGCCGAACATCGGATATTGCCCTTCATACAGCGTCAACATCGTGCGGTAGAACGAAAAGTATAATTGTTCATAGAGCCGTGCCTCACGCGCGAAACGTTCGCCGCGAATGTCGCGGCCGATAAGCGCCGTGATGTAGGTATTGCCGATCGCGATGAAGTCGCTGCCTGGCGAATAGAACGGATCAAGGAAGAGTCCGGCGTCGCCGGTGAGTGCCCAGCGGTCCGCTGAGAAAACCTGCTTGCAGCCATGCGAATAGTGACGCAAGAAAGCAAAGTCCTGCAGACGCTCGCGACGTACATCCAGTTCGCGGTACAGTCGTGGCTGGTAGCGCGCAAACCAGGTCATCGCCTTATCGAAACTGTTGATCGTTTCCAGTGGATGCATGGCGGCATCGGCGACGATCCCGATCGAATGCGAGCCCGAGGATAACGGTATCAACCAGGCCCAGTAGCCCGGGCCGCACAGGTGATTGGTCGAGCGCCAGCGCTCAGCCGGCGTGCAGCGCCCCCGCCAGGCGGGATCATTCGACCATTCGTCGATCGCCAGCCGCTCGTCAATGCGAAACCAAATGGCGTTTGCGTCGTGCCCATTAACCTGGGTCAGCTCAAGTTTGCGTTTGAGCAAACCGGCACGCCCGCTCGCATCGATCAACCAGCGTGCCTCCGCGGTATGTCCGGCACCATCGCGCACATAGTGCACACTGTGCTCGGCGCCCGTATCCTTCCCTAGATCAATCGCATTAATGACAGCGCCGTCGACGAACTGCGCGCCGAGTGCGGCGGCGTGTTCGGCCAGATAATTCTCGAAAATACCGCGGTCGAGCTGATAGGCCGGCGTCGAAAATACCTGGGTGACACCGAGCTCGGTGGTGCGATCGACGTCGTCACGACCATCGCTGAAGAAAAAGCGAAAGCCAAATTTGCGCAGCTGATGGCTGTCCAGATGCGTTTTCAGGCCGAGCACCGTGTCGAAATAATGGGCGCCGATCTCGACCGATGATTCGCCGACCTTGAATGCCGCGGCCGGCACCGGGTGACGGTTACGCTCGAGCACACGCACGGTCAATGTCGGCAACTCGCGGCGCAACTGGATGGCCAATGTCAGTCCGGCGAGGCCGCCGCCGAGAATCAGTACATCGCTGCGTCCGGTCTGCACCGCCAGGCTCCGAGCCAGAAAACCATGCTCGGGAGTGTAACGCCGACTGACGACTTTTTCTAAAAAGCAGGTCCTTAGCCCCCACTTCCCAACCATTGGGGCCAGCGGTCCATTGTCGGCCGCATCCTCTCTGGTTAGGGGTAGATGTTATTGAAATTCGATAAATAGATTGCCGAATATCAATAAATAAGATATTGTTTATCAATATTCCACTCGTGAAGTGCCCAATCGATGTCCCGTCCTTCATCTACCGCGCTACCGATCGCCTACGTCGGCCTGCGCATCCTGATCGTTCTGAACTGGATCTATGGCGCAATTGTCCTTGCGATCCTCGTGGGGATGTTTGCAGCCGAACAATGGACTATGACGGCTCTCGGCGTTCCACCCTCGGCGCAATCCGGTCCGCTGATCATCGGCATGCGCGCGATTGCAACGCTCGGACTCATTGCCGTCCCTCTGAATCTCGCCGTACTCAAGCGGCTGGTGGCAATGGTCCAAACGGTTCGCGCCGGCGATCCATTCGTCGCCGCGAATGCATACCGCCTGCAGGCGATCGCCTGGTGTCTGCTCGGGCAGCAGATGCTCAGCCTCGTCATCGGGCTTATCGGCAAATCCGTATCGACGCCCGGACATCCGCTTCATCTCGATGCCGGCTTTTCGCCGAGCGGCTGGCTGGCGGTCATCCTGACCTTCGTCCTCGCACGTGTCTTCGCCGAAGGCACACTGATGCGTGAGGACCTCGAAGGGACGGTGTGACGTGACCATCGCTGTCAAGCTCGACGAGCTGCTCCACGAGCGGCGAATGACCCTGACTGAGCTGGCCGAGCGCATCGACATCACGCTTGCCAACCTTTCAATCCTCAAAACCGGCAAAGCCCGCGCCATCCGCTTCTCTACGCTTGAAGCGATCTGCGGCGCGCTCGGCTGCCAACCCGGTGACATTCTGGAATTCGTGCCGGAGTCCATCTCTGGCTCCGAACAACTTCGCAAAGCTTCCTAGCAAAGGAATTCACTGTGATTGCGACTACTCACGACGCCGCAACGAGCGAAACCCAGCAGGCGAACGTCGCCCAAGAGGTTTCGCTTGCCCGCATCTATGTTCTGCGCGCGACCTATCTACTGCTCGTGATTGGGCTTGGCGGGATGATCGTGCCGGACGTCGTAAGCCACCCGGCGATCAGCCGGGGTGTAATCCCGAGCCTGCTCGGCGCCGTGTGGGTGCTTGCGTTCGTCGGCCTCAAATACCCTCTCGAGATGCTTCCGCTGCTACTGTTCGAGTTCGCGTGGAAGTCCATCTGGATGGTGGCTTACGGCTTGCCACAATGGTCCGCCGGCCAATTGCCACCGACCTTCGCCGAGGATTGCTTCAACATCGGCCTTGGCGTCATCCTTATGCCGCTCGTGATCCCATGGGGCTACGTTTACCGTCATTACGTAAAGCAGTCAGGCGCGCGCTGGCGCTGACCAAAGGCGTTGTCGCCTGCCTGAGATGCTGATCCACGCCAGCGCGACTGACCGCGGGATGATCAAGGCTTTCCTCACCGGCCTTTGGCTGATGTCATTCTTGGCGGTTCGCTTTCCACTAAAAATGTTTCCGATTTTCCTTTTCGAATTCGTGTGGAAGACAATCTGGCTGCTCGTTTTCGGATTGCCGCAGTGGATCACGGGAGTCGGGTCGCCGCGATTGAGCCAGGATCTGCTGGAGATCGGGAGTCCCTCAATCCTGTTGGCGTTCGTGATTCCGTGGGGATACGTCTGGCGCCACTATATCAAGCAGCCGTCCGAGCGCTGGCGCTAATCGGCGCGCGTCCGCTTTTGGCCGACCTGA
>JAYTQX010000236.1:0-3623 GCA_043746455.1 Pseudomonadota bacterium | reverse complement strand
GTCGAGCAGAACTTCGTCGATGCGCGCGCGCATGTCGCCGAGTCCCACGGTACGGCGGTCGCGGGTATCATTGGCGCACGTGCAGACACTGGAGCAGGTATCGTGGGCATCGCACCGCAAGCCGAATTGATGGCACTTCGTGCCTGCTGGGAAGAGTCCAGCGAGCAAACGCTGTGCAGCAGTTTCACCCTGGCAAAGGCGCTGCAGTTTGCGATCTTGGACCAGGCACAGGTGATCAACATGAGCCTGAGCGGACCGCAGGACAAGCTGCTCGGGCGTTTGCTGGATGTGGCGCTTGAGCGTGACACGACCATTGTCGGTGCGGTGGATCCGCGGGTGCCCGATGGCGGATTTCCGGCATCGCATTCCGGTGTGCTTGCCGTTTCTGACGGGACTTCCACTGGCGCCGCATCACACCCACCGGCTGGTGCAATTCTGGTAGCGCCCGGTGACGACGTGCCTGCTCCGGCGCCCGGTGCGAAATGGAATTTCGTTTCCGGATCGTCGTTCGCCACCGCGCACGTCACCGGCATGGTCGCCCTGGTGCGCGAACTTGCTCCGGCCATGAGCATGCGCCAGTCGCCAGCTTGGGCGCAGTTTCCGACCGGCTCCCATGACGGGCCTGCGGGCGCCGTCGATGCCTGCAGCACGCTGCGGCGGGCAGCACCGGCACTCACTTGCGAACACGAGACAGAGCGAACTTCGAGCGCGTCGCGATAAGCGGCGGACGCTGCATGCGCCGCATCCTCCTTGTCCCGCTCGGCTGCTTGCTGGCCGGCAACGCGTTGGCCCAGGTGTCGGCCGAAGTCAGCATCGCATCCGACAATGTATTCCGCGGCATCTCGCTGACCGAAAACCGGGCCACTCCCGCGGTCGACCTCGCTTTCGACAGTTCCGCCGGATGGTTTGTCGGCGCCATGGCGTCCACGACGCGATTTTACGGGCAGACCCACGCGAGCGCGGAAGGGATTCTCGATGTCGGTTATGCGCAGGCGATGAGTTCCGGACTCACCTGGGAAGCAGGTGCGACATATTCCATTTTTTCCAATTTTACTTTCTGGAACTACAGCGAAGTCTTCGTCGGACTCCTGTCGGAAAACTGGAACGTGCGGCTCTACTACTCGCCGAATTATTTTGGCAGACACGAACGCACGTCGTATGCTGAGTTCAACTACTCGCATCCGCTGGGCGACCGCCTGCGTCTGCTAGGTCATGTCGGCGTCTTGCAAGGCAATTCGAGATTTGCCAACAGTAACCCGCGCACACTCGACGCAAGCCTGGGCGTCGGCGCAAAGTTGGGCAGCGTCAACATGCAGCTCAACTGGGTAACCACGAATCGCGCGAGCTTCCTGTATCCGGTTGCGTTTGCCGACAGTCGGCACGAATGGGTGTTGAGCCTGGTGTATAGCTACTGATGCTTAGTTCGACTGCTTTCGGCTGCGGACATACGAGGTCTACAATTCCTTGCCCCGAAGCAGACGCTCCGCGGAACGGAAAGCCGGCTGAACGAACAGGCGCAGAGCCAGTACCGTTAGTATATAAATATACAAAATAGCAATGTCGGCGCGCGAAGAAATACATGTCGACATGCGCGTGGGCCAGGCCGCCGCCGCAAGCGCGAAGCCAGGATCCTTCTCCAGCGCCTGCAGATACAGGGCGATGGCGCAAGGTGTCTCGACAGACATCCTCGACAGACATCAGAGATGGATAGTCGCTCGCGCGATTCTCGTGCGTACTCGCTTGCAGGTAGAGATCGTAGGCGGCAGCGTTCTGCGTCGGCGGCGTGGCGAGCTTCGCCGCCCCACCGGCGTCAGCTTTGCCTTCAAGGCGTCAGCCACTTTTTGTGCGACTTCACCCTCGACACCAAAAATATTGTCGAGTATGCGCGGATGCGCATCGGTCCAGAGGTGATTGTCGGTTGCGGCATCAATCAACTGGGCGTTGATCAGCACCTCGTTGGCGGACTTCTGCACACTGCCTTCGAGCAGCATGGCCACGCCGAGTTCGGCGGCGACGGTCCTGAGGTTCTCCGGATGACTCTTGTACTTCTCGGTCGACGTGTCGCTTCCGAGAGGTTGCTAGGGATGCAATTGCCGCTAAAAGTGGTAATGCAGGCCCACAGAGATGAACTGGGTAGCTTCCAGTTGGAGCCCACTCACGCGCTGGTCCAGCGGAACTTGAAGAAATGTATACGCGGACAAGCGTGGAGTGAATTTCCACGTGAGGCCTGGGCTGAGATAGACAAGCGTCGCGCCGCTATTTTCCGCGTCTGCGTTGATGCCCTGCTCGCGTTTTTCGGCTCGCGCATTGATCTGCACCTGCGGCTGGAAGGTCCCGTTGGCCGTGTAGCGCACGCCGAAACTCACGTTCAGACCTGTCCCTGGTTTGAAGCCGTCGCGCGAATCGAGCGATTGCTGCAGCAGGGCCTGGGCAAAATAGCCCCAGTCCTGGCTGATCGCATCGAAATTGTATACACCGAGCAGAAGGTCGGTCGTGCCGGTCCCTAGCTGCACGCCGCGATCCAGTGTTGCGCCCTGTTGCGGGCCGCTCGCGAACGGTTCGGTGAAATGCCCGGTTGGCAGCTTGAGGCCGAATTCGACGCCGGTGCTGTGCGCAGGCGCACCACGCAGCGGCCGCGCGCGAGTTTCGATCAGCGGCGTGATGGAGGCGAGGTAGGGCGCTTGCCGGCAGAGGAGGCGCGAGAACAGCCAGCGCCCGGCGGACGAACCGCCCAGGCGCTGGGACAGCGCCAGCGAACGCGTCGTCACGCGACGCTGCGCAGCACCGGCTTCGGCTTGTGCGCGGCCGCGGCAAGCTCCGCCGGATCGAAATCGTCGACGCTGATGAATTCGAAGGTCGCCGCGCGCACGCGTTCGAGCAGCTTGCGCTCCTCGCTGGTGATCGCGCCGATCTGTTCGGCCTCGTTGAGTTGTGCTGCGGCATCGAGACTCTTGAGCGCGCCGCTCTTGAGCGCCTTGAGAAATTTGCGCTCGACGGGTTCGGCCGCAATCACATCGGGCAGCAGCGCGTTCATGCGGCCGACGACATTGTTCGGGCTCGGCGTGAGGAAGGCCCACTCGGCCAGACGATCGCGCGCGTCGTTCGGTGCGCACAGAATTGCCGCAACGCGGTGACCGAGGCGATCAGACGGCGGCACTTCGCGGCGACCGAACGGGAAAACGAACATGTACAACACCCATGCTGCGGGACGGATCGGGAAATTGCGCAGCACGCCGTCGAGCGCGTTCTGCATGCGATACGCGCAGTCGTGGAACGCCCACGCGAGCAGCGGCTGATCGGCGACCGGCCGGCCCTGATCCTCGTAGCGCTTGAGCATGGCGCTGGCGATATACAGATTCGACAGCACGTCGCCGAGGCGTGCGGAAAGTTTCTCCTTGAACTTGAGCTTGCCGCCGAGCAGCAGCATCGAGGTGTCGGCGACCAGCGCGAGCGCGGCGGCGTAGCGATTCAGTTTGCGGTAGTAACGCTTCGTATACTTGTCACCCGGTGCGCTGCCGATCTTGGCAAAAGTGAATCCGAGCACGAAGCTGCGCGCCGCGTTGGAGATCGCAAAGCCGATATGCGCGAACAATTCGCGATCGAACGCGCGCAGGCGCGTGGCG
>JAYTQX010000235.1:0-8073 GCA_043746455.1 Pseudomonadota bacterium | reverse complement strand
GGACATATCGATACGACCAGGATCGATAAGCAAGACCTTCGCCAAATCCGTGTCGCACTGGTGTCGGGTAGTGCCTCAGTTTGAAATCTGACGCCGTTCGCCCTGAGGTATCGAAGGGTGAATGGCTTCGTGGATCGCCGTTCACGGTTCGATACCTCACCACGAACGGCTACGACTACTTTCAAACTGAGACACTGCTTGGTGTCGACTGGCATTGCAAATCATCACAAGGGCCGACCGGCCTGCCGAAACTTTCAGTCGGGCGCAGCGTTATCTGGAATACTGACGACGCGATTCCTTCCACGGCCAAGCCAGCATGCCCAAACGGATTCCTGTTCGCGCCAGCGATTTGCGCGGTTACGGCCGGCTGGCCATCGAGGCGACGATCGGCATCACCCAGCTCGTCGAAAACCTGCATCGCAATATTCAGCGTACGCCGGGCATTCTCGCCGAACCTGCGCAGACGCCGACGAAAGGAATCACCGGCCTGGTCTATCGAACGATCCGCGGCGTCACGCGCCTGGTCGGCGGCGGCATCGATGTCGCGCTTGCGCAGCTTGCGTCACTGCTCGGACAGCCCGGCGAATCGTCGGGTCAGCGCGAGGCCGTGCTCGCGGCGCTCAACGGCGTGCTCGGCGATCATCTCGCGGCCAGCGTCAATCCGCTGGCGATACCGATGCTGTTGCGGCGCGAAGGTCAGGCGCTGGTACTGACTGCGGATGGTCTGGCGGCAGCAATACCCAAGCCATTGGGAAAAATCCTGCTGCTCGTGCACGGTCTGTGCATGAACGATCTGCAGTGGCGGCGCAATGCGCACGATCACGGCGCCGCGCTCGCGGCGGACGGCGGCTATACGCCGGTGTATCTGCACTACAACAGCGGCGTGCATATCTCGAGCAATGGGCGCGCCTTCGCCGAACTGATCGAGAACCTGCTGCCGGCGTGGCCCGCGCCGGTGCAGGACTTGGTGATCATCGGTCACAGCATGGGCGGACTGGTCAGCCGCAGTGCCTGCCACTACGCGCAGGAGGCGGGGCACGATTGGCTACGGCATCTGCGCAAGATGATTTTCCTTGGCACGCCGCATCAGGGCGCACCGCTGGAGCGCGCGGGCAACTGGGTGGACGTGATTCTGGGCAAGAGCCCGTACACCGCCGCATTCGCGCGCTTGGGCAAGATCCGCAGTGCGGGCATCACCGATCTGCGTCATGGCAGCGTGCTCGACGCGGACTGGATCGATCGCGACCGTTTCGCCCGCGGACAGCGCAAACCTGCCTGCGTCCCGCTGCCGCAAGGCGTGCAGTGTTACGCCATCGCCGCGTCGATGGCGGCGAAATCCAGCGCACTGCGCGAACGAATTCTCGGTGACGGACTCGTGCCTTTGCCCAGCGCGCTCGGGCAACACGACAATCCGCAGCGTTGTCTCGCAATCCCGAAAACGCGGCAATGGGTCGGCTACCGCATGAACCATCTGGACTTGCTCGATCGCGAGGAAGTCTACGCAAAGCTGCGGCAGTGGCTGGCTATCGAGGCGAATGCTGCTTCAACATAGACTTCCGCTTTCGACCCTGAGCTGCCGGCCGCGACCGGCAGCTTTCTGGAACTGGCTGTTGGCGAATGTCGGCGAATCCCACATTTTGTGGGGTCACTGCCTCAACCTCAAAGCAAGAGGTGCGCCCCAGAGGGCTGTTAGCAGACGCTCAATAGTTACATCACCGTTTTCGTCCGCCAGTTGCGAAACGAAATGCCTTCGAAAGTATTGGTACTCTTTATCTTGATTCAGCGCACTCAGCGATCATTGATGCGCAGCGCTCGGGCGACCGGTACCAATGATAAGCGCACCAAGCGCTGCCGCGATCGCAGATCCCATGAGGGCGCCAATTTTTGCGAGTGCCGCTTCGCTCTCATGTGGAAAAGCCTGATCCGCCATCAGCAACGCTACCGTATCGCCGACGCCGCACAGACACGCGGCGCCGATAAAGGTTCGCAATGCGGTGTCTTTTGGCGCAATGCCAATGCCAGCCTTGATCGCCAGCCCCGATGCGATCAGCACGCCGAGGGGTTTTCCCAACACCAGTCCCAGAATGACCCCCAGGAGAATCCGCACGTCATCGCTCGAGTGCACACTGACCGCAAGGCTGACTCCGGTCGCGGAAAAAGCGAACAGCGGCAAGATCACATAGGCGCTCCAAGGTGATATCGCGCGTTCGATCCGTTCCGCAGGAGAGAGCAGCCTGGATGCTGCGGCCGAAAGATTGCGGCTTGCCCACTCCCAGACCGGTAGCTGATGGATGCGGCGATGAAGCGGCTCCCTGTTTCTGGATATCGCGCTCGGCATGTTCGAGTTCCGCAAGCGCCGTCGCTGCCTGTGCGAGCAGTGGACCGGCTGAAGGCGCAGGGCGTGTCGGCAAAAACGCTGCGAGCACGACGCCGGCAAGTGCTGCATGCACTCCGGTGGCATGCAGTGTGAGCCATAGCACGCAGGCGACCACAGCATATGGCCAGCCGGCATAAACTCGCGCGCGATTGAGGGCGTACAACAAGGCCAAGGCGACAGCACTGGCGAGGAGCCACTCCGCATCAAACGAGCGCGGATAAAAGATCGCCAGGGTAAGCATGGAGAGAATGTCGTCGACCACCGCCAATGCGGCGACGAACACGCGCAATGCCCCAGGTACACGATTTCCAAGCAACGCCAGGATGCCGATCGTGAATGCCACATCGGTCGCCGTTGGCACCGACCATCCTCTTGCCGTAGCCGATGTGTTGAGAGCGAGGTAGATGGCAGTCGGCCCAAGTACACCTCCGATGGCAGCGACAACCGGCAGCACTGCCGCCCGTGGATCGGAGAGTGCGCCCGAAGTGATCTCGCGCCGGATTTCGAGTCCAACGAGCAGGAAGAAAGCCGCCAGTAGTCCTTCGGAGAACCACCAGCCAATAGTCATCGACACGGCACGGCCGGTGGTTCCAATGCTGAAGGTGGATTCCATCAACTGTTGGTAGTAGGGAGCGATTGGCGTATTCGCGCAGATCAGCGCGGCGAGCGCGGCCAACAGCAACACAAACCCAGCCGATGCCGGCAGGCTCGCAAACGCGCGTGCCGATCGTTGCAACCGGGCCGCTACGGGCTGTCGCAACGCCTCGAGCATCGAGTGGAAGTTCCACGCATTGTCATAGCGGATGTCGTCGATGAAGAAGGTCGGCGTGCTGGTGACCCCATTGGCCCGCGCCTCGGTGATGTCCCGCTTCAATCGATCGCGAGTTTCATCGCTGTCCAAGTCGCGAACGATGGCAACAGCGTCAGCATGCGGAAGAAACCGACATCGACCTTGGCCGAGGCATCGGCGAGCACCTCCTGCGATTGCGCGATGGTTTTCTCCACTTCGGTTGCGCGCCAGCTCATCTTCTTCGGCAGCGGCGCCTGCGTGCCGAGGATCCACAGCACGTGATCGCCCTTGGACACTTTCCACAAACCGGGACCGAGCTGTTCGCCGGTAACGAGCACGGTGCCGAGCGTCGGTGGCTCAGCGGATGTGGGCGCTTGTGCGGCCGCGTACGAACACAGCAGCAGGCAAAGGGTGATGGCGCGCATAAGGGTTCTTGATGCAAATCGCATCGGACTGGGTAAACCAAGATAGGATCGCGGCGATGAATTTGGACTGAAAAAAAACCGGCGGATCGCTTTCGCGTTCCACCGGCTTGATTTTGTTTCGCGACCTGTAAGATCAGCGCTTCATGGAATTGAAGAACTCATCGTTCGACTTGGTGTTCTTCATCTTGTCGAGCATGAATTCCATCGCGGCGAGTTCGTCCATCGGATGCAATAGCTTCCGCAGGATCCAGATCTTCTGCAGCATGTCCGGCTCGATCAGCAACTCCTCGCGGCGCGTGCCGGAGCGGTTGATATTGATCGACGGATAGACACGCTTTTCCGAGATGCGGCGATCCAGGTGCACTTCCATGTTGCCGGTGCCCTTGAATTCTTCGTAGATGACCTCGTCCATCTTCGAGCCGGTTTCGACCAGCGCAGTGGCGAGAATCGTCAGCGATCCGCCTTCCTCGACATTGCGCGCGGCGCCGAAGAAACGCTTCGGCCGTTGCAGCGCATTCGCATCCACGCCGCCAGTCAGCACCTTGCCCGATGACGGCACGACGGTGTTGTAGGCGCGCGCGAGACGCGTGATCGAGTCGAGCAGGATGACCACGTCTTTCTTGTGTTCGACCAGACGCTTGGCGCGTTCGATCACCATTTCGGCGACCTGCACGTGCCGCAGCGCCGGTTCGTCGAACGTGCTTGATACCACTTCGGCACGTACGCCGCGCTGCATTTCGGTGACTTCTTCCGGGCGCTCGTCGATCAGCAGGATGATCAGATGCACGTCGGGATAGTTGTGCACGATCGCCTGCGCCACATTCTGCAGCAGCATCGTCTTGCCGGCCTTCGGCTGCGAGACGATCATGCCGCGCTGGCCGCGACCGACCGGTGAGATCAGATCGAGAATGCGTCCGGTGATGTCCTCGGACGAACCGTTGCCGCGTTCCAGGCGAAAGCTCTTGCGCGGGAACAGTGGCGTGAGGTTTTCGAACAGCACCTTGTTCTTCGACGCTTCGGGCGGCTCGGCATTGATCGTGTCGACCTTGAGCAGGGCGAAATAACGTTCGCCTTCCTTCGGCGGGCGCACGCGGCCGGTGATCGAGTCGCCGGTGCGCAGGTTGAAGCGACGGATTTGCGACGGCGAGATATAGATATCGTCCGGACCGGCCAGATACGACTCGTCCGGCGTGCGCAGGAAGCCGAAGCCGTCCTGCAGGATTTCGAGCACGCCTTCGCCGAAGATGCTGCCGCCGGAGCGAGCGTGCGCCTTGAGGATCAGAAACACGATGTCCTGCTTGCGCGCGCGCGCAACGCCTTCCTGGATGCCGAGCGTCTCGGCAAGGTCGAGCAGGAGGTGCGCAGGCTTGCGCTTCAATTCGTTCAGATCGATCACTACGCCCGTGTTCGGGCCCTGGATCTCGGTGAACTCTTCTTCGCTGTCGCGGTTCTGCCCGTTCTGGTGCTGCTGTTGATTGCGGTGGCGATTGCGACCGCGCGGGCCGCGGCGATCGTCGCGTTGCGGACGGCCGTCGTTCTGCTGCCTGGGAGCGGATTCGCCGCCGCCACTTTGCGGCGTGGCGACGTTGCCGTCGCCTTGCGGCGCGCGCGGCGCGGCTTCATCGGAATTGTCGCGGCTGTTGCCGCCGTCTTCTTTGGATTCGGTTTCGGACACGGGCAAACCTCTTGGGCGCCGTTTTGGCTGGATACGGATTGGAGCGGGGATGGGGTGTTGCAGGCGGGGGCGGTACACCCCTCTATCTAAGTATACATTAGCACCTTGCGGCAGCGCCGTCCAGCAATGCTGGCGCTGCCGTTCAGGCTGGAGCGGGTCAGGTCTATGCGACGCCCGCTTGCGGTGTTGATCCAATCGCGGTGTCGATCAGCTGCGCGAGCTGCTTCTTGCCGACCGCGCCGATCTGCGTCGCCTGCACCTTGCCGTCCTTGAAAATCATCAGGGTAGGAATGCCGCGCACATTGTAATTGCGTGGGGTCTTCTGGTTCTGGTCGATGTTGACCTTGGCGATCTTGATCTTGCCGGCGTAGCTCAGCGCGAGCTCGTCGAGGATCGGCGCGATCATCTTGCACGGCCCGCACCATTCGGCCCAGAAATCGACGAGCACCGGCTCGCTGGATTTCAAGACTTCGCTGTCGAACTGATCGTCGCTGATATGGGTAATGGTGTCGCTCACGGGTTTGGCTCCGGCATGGACTTGAACAGGTGTGGCCGCATCGAAAGCGGCAGATTGATCCGGCTTAGGCTACACTCACAAGGTTACACGAAGCGCAAGGGTGCTGATATGCGGCGGGTCACCCCATTTCAGCCCAAGCGTCAACGTAATTCAAGCAGCATTGCAAGCGGATATGGGGTCTAATTTGGGTCGGCGTCGAAGGGTTTCAAGCCCGGATTGACGGCCCTTCCTATATGCATCTCCGATATGCCTGCGCCCCGCCACTTGCGCGAGTTCTCGCGCCATCAATGATTTGAAAGCATGCCACAACAAACGCTCACCGATATCTTCTTCGAAAGCTTCGACCTGCATCCAAGCGTCCTTTCCGGCCTGCACGCGGCCGGTTTCACCCGCTGCACGCCGATCCAGGCGCTGACCCTGCCGCTCGCGCTGATCGGACGCGACGTCGCCGGCCAGGCGCAGACCGGCACCGGCAAAACAGCCGCGTTTCTGGTCGCCACGCTCAATCGGCTGCTCACACGCCCGGCCCTGCCCGAGCGCACAGCGACCGATCCGCGCGCGGTGATCATCGCGCCGACGCGCGAGCTGGCGATCCAGATCGAAAAGGATTTCCAGGCCATCGGCCGCAATACCGGGCTGAAATCCGCGCTGATCTACGGCGGCGTCGACTACGACAAGCAGCGCGATCAATTGCGCGGCGGCGTCGACATCATCATCGCCACACCGGGCCGCCTGCTCGACTACTTCAAGCAGCACGTGTTCTCGTTCCGCGCGGTCGAGGTGATGGTGATCGACGAGGCCGACCGCATGTTCGACCTGGGGTTCATAAAGGACGTGCGCTTCGTCATGCGCCGCCTGCCCGAGCGCGACCGCCGCCAGTGCCTGCTGTTCTCGGCAACGCTCTCGCATCGCGTGCTCGAACTCGCCTACGAGCATATGAACGAGGCGGAAAAACTCACGGTCGAGACCGAAAACATCACCGCCGATCGCGTGCGTCAGACCATTTATTTTCCGGCCAGCGAGGAGAAGATTCCGTTGCTGGTCAGCCTGCTGTCGCATATCGACGCGACGCGCAGCATGATTTTCGTGAACATGAAAGTCGCCGCGGAGAAAGTCGCGCGGCGTCTGGAACGGCAGGGTTTTCTGGTGGGCATGCTTTCCGGCGACGTGCCGCAGAAAAAGCGCCAGACCCTGCTCGGCAAGTTCCAGCGCGGCGAGATCGAAGTGCTGATCGCCACCGACGTGGCCGCGCGTGGCCTGCATATTCCCGACGTCAGCCATGTGATCAACTACGATCTGCCGCAGGATGCCGAGGATTACGTGCATCGCATCGGCCGCACCGCGCGCCTCGGCGCCGAGGGCGACGCGATCAGTTTCGCCTGCGATCTGTATGCGCAGAGCCTGCCGGAAATCGAAGCCTTCATCGGCCAGAAGATTCCGGTCGGCACGATCGATCCGGCGATGCTGGTGCTGCCGCCGCCGCGCCATCGACCCGCGTCGTTTGTGTCGAGCATCGATCAGGACGACGATGAGGAAGAAACCACACTTGCGGCCGCAGCGAGCGGTCCCGGCGGATCCCGCCGCCCGCCACCGCGTCAACGTCGTGGTTCATCGGGTCCGCGGCGTGAAGGATCTTCTCGCGAAGCTCCGCGGCGAGCGCATGTCGCTGCCGTTACTGCTGCAGCGCCGATCGTCGCCGCTGCGGGAAGTCCGGCCGCGGCAAATGAATCCGCGGCGAAAGGACCACGTTCGAACGACGTCGCATTGAATAGTCCAGCCGACAAACGCCGGCGTCGTGGCGGTCGCGGCCGGCGTCGCGGTGAACGCATCGAGCGTGGCGAGGCCCCGACCTCCGAATCTGCGCGGCCCGCCGTCGCCGCGGCAAGCGCCGCACCGGCCGGCAAAGGCGAGGCCAAGGCCGCGTCGAAGAAGCCCGGGTTCTTCCATCGTCTCGGCCGCTTGTTCAAACGCTGACGCCGGACGCGCATGCTCAATCCGCTGTCCGCCGCCGACACCGAGCGCACGTCAAAATTCGCGGCGCTCGCGGCGCTCGCGGCGTGCGCACTTGCCGGACTTCTCTGCATCTGGCTGCTGGTGCGCACGATCTGGTTGTCCGTTCCGCGCGCCGGCGACTTCGCGCCCGCGCCCGCCGTGCCGAATGCGGCGCCGGCAACTGCGGCGGCGTCCGTGGCGCAGTGGCATTTGTTCGGCAACCCGCAGACCGTCGATCTCGCCGCGCGCGCGCTGAATGCGCCGAAGACCGCGCTCAAGCTGGTTCTGCGCGGCACC
>JAYTQX010000234.1:0-6493 GCA_043746455.1 Pseudomonadota bacterium | reverse complement strand
GATGCGCACGCGCTGGGTGCTCATTACGTCGCCAGCGGAAGCCTGCGTTCGAGTTTGCGCCCGCCGATCACCGGTCCCGCTCCAGCGATGACTCTGGATGAGGCGAAGCGCACGGCGGACCTCGCCAATCGCATTGGCGAGAAAGCCAAGCAGGCCGGATTGCAGTACGCGTATCACAATCACGATTTCGAGTTCGCCAATCAGGGCGGCACGATCGCCTACGACATCCTCTTGCGCGAAACCGATCCACAACTGGTGAAATTCGAAATCGACTGCGGCTGGATGGTCGTGGGTGGCCACAATCCGATCGACTATTTCCGGAAATATCCGAATCGGTTTCCGCTGATTCACGTCAAGGATTTCCTGCCACCGAGCGACAAGAGTGCGGATGCTGGCAGCGCGCCCGCACATCCCGGCGCCGAACTGGGGCGCGGCATGATCGACTACAAACCGATTTTCGCCGTTGCGGAAAAGGCCGGCCTGCAACATTACTTCGCCGAACAGGAAGGACCGTTCGTGCGCATGGGTCAACTGCAGGCCGCGCAGCAGGCCTACGCTTATTTGCACGCAATCGGTTGAGTTCAAACCGTCTGCGCGATCTGGAAATCTGGAGAGACGCATGTCCGACAATTCCCACTGCGTGAGCCGCCGCACGGCGTTGGGTGCGCTTGTGGGCGCTGCCGGCGCCGTCGCCACGCGGGAGGCCGCTGCGCTACCCGCTACGATCTGGAACCGGACTGCACCCATCGGCCGGCTCAAACAATCGGTGTGCCGCTGGCCGTATGCGCGCACACCGCTGCCGACGTTGTGCCGCCGCGCAAAACAGATCGGTCTCGCGGCGATCGATCTGTTGTATCCGGACGAGTGGGCTGTCGCGCAGGATGCCGATCTCATGGTTGCCATGGGCTATCCGAGCCGGCGCGAGAAGTTCAACGAAACGGGTTTCAACGCTCCTGCCAACCACACGATGCTGCTGAAGGAACTCGAAACGGCGTTGCCGCTCGCCGCGCACGCGCAGGTACCGAATCTCATTGCCATGTTCGGCAATCGTGTTGCGGGCATCGGCGACAATGCAGCGATCGCGAATTGTATTGCCGGTCTGACGAAGATTGCACCGCTCGCCGCCGAGCACGGTGTCACGATCTGCATGGAGCTGCTCAACAGCAAGGTGGATCACCCGGGCTATCAGGGCGATCACATGGCCTTTGGCGTCGCGGTCATGCGCGGCGTGAACTCACCGCACGTGAAATTGCTGTACGACATCTATCATATGCAGATCATGGAGGGCGATGTCATCCGCACGGTTCGCGACAATCATCGCTGGATCGGACATTTTCACACCGGCGGCGTGCCCGGTCGCCATGAGATCAATGCCAGTCAGGAACTCAACTATCCGGCGATCGCAAAGGCGATCGCGGATCTGAACTATCAGGGCTATATCGCGCACGAGTTCATGCCCACCCGCGCCGAACCGTTCGCCTCGCTCGCGGAAGCTTTCCGGCTGTGCAGAGTATGAGCCCGCGTTGCGCCGACTTGGTTTGACCGATGCCTTTCATTACGACTACCGCAGCGGAAAAGGAAACCTACGACGTCATCGTCGTCGGCTCCGGCGCCGGCGGCGGCCAGACTGCGTATACATTGACGATGGACGGCGCACGCGTGCTGATGCTCGAGGCCGGGCGCAAATACGATCCCGTCGCCGAGACGCCCATGTTCCAGACGCCCGACCAGGCGCCGCTGCGGGAAGAAGGCACGTCGGACAAGCCGTTCGGTTTTTACGACGCCACGATCGATGGCGGCTGGGACGTGCCCGATGAGCCCTACGTGCAGACGAGCACGGACGATGCCGGGCGCTTCGACTGGTGGCGTGCGCGAATGCTCGGCGGGCGCACCAATCACTGGGGACGCATTGCGCTGCGCGATGGACCTTACGATTTCAAGCCTTACTCGCGCGACGGTATGGGGTTCGACTGGCCGATCTCCTACGCGGAGATGGCACCGTACTACGACAAGGTGGAATTGCTCATCGGCGTCTACGGCGCCAACGATGGATTGGAGAACACGCCCAATTCCTCGCCGGGCTGCTTGCTGCCACCGCCAAAGCCGCGGGTCAGCGATCTGCTGATTGCCGCGGGCGCGCGCAAGCTCGGTATTCCGGCGATTGCCGGGCATCGCGCCGTGCTCACGCAGCAGCTGGATTGGAAGAACTCCCCGGCGCGATTGCATCCGGGAAATCTGACTGCGCAGAAGATCATCGCTGCGGACATGCAGCGCCGAGCCGCCTGTTTCTGGGCAACACCCTGCGGCCGCGGCTGCTCGATTCGCGCGAACTATCAATCGACGACGGTGCATTTGCCGCCCGCGCTCGCGACCGGCAAGCTCGATATCCTGACCGATGCGATGGTGTATGAGGTCACGCTCGGCAAGGATGGACGCGCCACGGGCGTCGGCTTCGTCGACAAAACCACAGGCAAGCAACACCACGTTGCCGCGCGCGCGGTGGTGCTCGCCGCCAGTGCCTGCGAGTCCGTGCGCATTCTGCTCAATTCGAAATCGGCGCAGTTCCCGAACGGACTCGGCAACTCCAGCGGCAAGCTCGGCAAGTACCTCATGGATACGGTCGGCACGAGTCTTTCGGGACAGGTGCCGTTGCTCGAAAGCCTGCCGCCGCACAATGAAGACGGCGCCAGCGGCGGTCACATGTATACGCCGTGGTGGCTGTACGGCGACGCCGACAAGCTCGGCTTCGCGCGCGGCTATCACATCGAGTTCGGCGGTGGCAGAAGCATGCCCGGGCTCGGCACGGCCGCCGGGCTCGAATGGCTGACCGGTGGCAGCTACGGCGCGAAGTTCAAGCAGGACGCGCGCCGCTACTACGGTTCGTTCGTCGGCTTCGACGGCCGCGGCGAGATGGTCCCGAACGAGCATTCCTACTGCGAAATCGATCCGACGGTGAAAGACAAGTGGGGCATCCCCGTGCTGCGTTTTCATTGGCAGTGGTCTCAGCACGAGACCCGCCAGGCGGCGCATATGCAGATGACGTTTGCCGAGATCATCGAGGCGATGGGCGGCCGCGTGCACGGGCGCGTCGAAACCGATGGTGCCAAAGCGATCGCGCCGGGCGGCAGCATCATCCACGAAGTCGGCGGCGCGATCATGGGTGCGGACGCAAAAACGTCGGTGACCGATCAGTGGTGCCAGACCTGGGACGTGAACAACCTTTTTCTCGCCGACGGCGCGCCGTTTCCTTCGAACGCCGACAAGAACCCCACACTCTCCATCATGGCCAACGCCTGGCGCGTGGCCGACCGGATTCTCGAACGCATGCGCCGGAAGGAGTTGTGATGGACCGCCGCACGACGATCAAGTGGATGTTGGCAGCTTCGGCATCCTTGCCGTTGTGGAAGGGGTTTGCGTTTGCCGGCGAATCGCTCGCCTCGCGCACGACGGCGCACGTTGCGACCGCGAAGGGATACGGCACCGACCCGAAGCTGCTCGATGCGTACAAGCCGGGTGAACTGTGGCCGCTCACATTCACGCCCGAGCAACGCCGCACCGCAACCGTCTTGTGCGATCTGATTATTCCGGCGGACGACACCTCGCCCAGCGCGTCCACGGTCGGCGTCGTCGATTTTCTCGACGAATGGATCAGTGCTCCGTACCAGTCACAGCAGCACGACCGCAAGAACATACTCGATGTCTTGCAATGGCTGGATCGCGAGTCCGCGAAGCGATTCGCAAGAACTTTCGCAGCACTGAGTGATGCACAGCAGAAAACCATTTGCGACGACATCTGCCACGCGGCGCGCGCCAAACCGCAGTTCGCCGAGGCCGCCAAATTTTTCGCGCGCTATCGCGACTTGACGGCGGGCGGGTTCTACACCACGCCGCAAGGCCGCAAGGATCTGCAGTATGTCGGCAACACACCGCTCACTAGCTTCGACGGTCCGCCGCTCGAAGTCCTGAAAAAGGTAGGCCTTGCATGACCGCCGATGCAGTGGGCCCGGAAGCGGTAGCATTCCGCCAATGTATGTTGCAATTCGAACTCACGAGGAACGAGTAATGAAAAGTCGACAAGTAGCGATCAGAAACATGACGCTGGCGGTTCTGACGCTGGCCCTGGGCTTCGGTGCTTTTCTGTCCGCCGCCGCGCAATCCCCTGCGGCAGGCGCGAGCAAAGCAGAAGCACCCGATCCGAAAGCCACCGAGCAATGGGAGCCGGTTCCGCCGCTGGTCTCGCCCGGCGTGACAGCCGGCGCGCCGCCCTCGGATGCCATCGTCTTGTTCGATGGCCGCAATCTGGATCAGTGGGCCTCGACAAAGGATCATTCGCCAGCGCGCTGGAAGGTCGGCGATGGCGTCATGACCGTCGAAAAAGCGTTGGGCAATATCGAGACCAAGCAGGTCTTCGGAAGTTACCAATTGCATCTTGAATGGCGAATTCCCAAGGACATAACCGGCGAGGGTCAGCTGCGCGGCAATAGCGGTCTTTTCCTGGCCTCGACCGGCCCCGGCGATGCCGGCTACGAAATCCAGATACTCGACTCGTGGAAAAATCAGACCTATGTCAACGGTCAGGCCGCGAGCATCTACAAGCAGGCGCCGCCGCTGGTCAACGCGATGCGTCCACCGGGAGGATGGCAAACCTATGACGTGATGTGGACGGCACCAACCTTTGCGACCGACGGAACGCTCAAGAGTCCGGCCTTTGTGACGCTGCTTCACAACGGTGTTCTAGTGCAAAACCACTTCAAGCTTTCGGGGGAAACGGTGTATGTCGGAAAGCCCGTGTATCGGCCGCATCAGCGTGCGGCGATCAAGTTGCAGGCGCATGGCGACCCGTCGGCTCCGATCAGTTTCCGCAATATCTGGGTGCGCGAACTTGACGGTGGGTAGCGCGTTGAGTTTCAACTCGGGCACTACATCCGCGCGCGCTGCGCGAACGGGCGCGGCCTGCCAGATTCGTCGGTCGGGCCGAGCAGGATTTCAGTTTGCGGCAAGCGCCAACGATCCAAACCCGATATTGCCTGGGTTCGCATGGTTTGATTGTGCTCTTGCTGGATTGATGTCCGCCTCGCGCCAGAAGCGCACGCGATCGATGTCGTATTCGGCCCAGCGCGTGCGGAACACGCCGTTGGTGTAGGCCCCGGACATCGGCGCTTGGCGATCGTGCAGCAACAATTGAACCGGCTCGCCTTCGTGTGGCAAGGAAGCGCAAGTGGGAACCCATTGCATCTGCATGCGAATGCCCTCGGTCAAAACGGAGCGCCTTCAGCGCCCCGGGGAGCCGCATCCCTGCGGCCGGGGTAGAATCCTTTCATCGCCATGATGCGAGGCGCCGGGGTCATGGTCTGTGCGATGCCCCACATAAGCGCACAAGATGGAAGTCCAATTGCGTCACCGCCACAAATCGACAGGCGCCGCGCACATAGCCGATAGCGGCGCAGATGTGTACGTTGCCGAACATACAGTGCGTCGATCGGCGCGCATCATCATCGCGATGACAAGGATCGCCTGTGATGTCTGCCGCACCACGTATCCTGACGATCAACGCTGGCTCCTCGAGCATCAAGTTTGCGCTGTTCGAGCCTGCTGAGCCGGATCCGTTCCTGCGGCGGATCGCGGAAGGGCGCATTGAAGGCGTGGGCCTTGCGCAAGGTCGCTTCATCGCCAAGGGTGTGAACAACACAGGTTTGGACGACGCGGACAATTCTTCGCGACCTGTGGCGGTGCCAGACTATGCAGGCGCCGCAGCCTTGCTGATGGATTGGATTGGCGAACGAATCGACGGCAGCTCACTGGTTGAGGTGGGGCATCGCGTGGTGCACGGCGGACCGAAATACTGGCAACCGCAGCGAATCACGGCGGAGATGATCGAGGACCTGCGCGGCTTGAGTCCGTTCGATCCGGAGCATTTGCCCGAAGAAGTTCTGCTGATCGAGGCGTTGCAGCGCCGATTTTCGCAGCTGCCGCAGATCGCCTGCTTCGATACCGCATTTCATCACGACATGCCACGCATGGCACGCCTATTTCCAATCCCGCGCCACTACGAGGCGGAGGGCATTCGACGCTACGGTTTCCACGGCTTGTCCTACGCCTATTTGATGCAGGAACTCGAACGTCTCGCGGGCGCGAAGGCGGCGAACGGACGCGTCATTCTCGCCCATCTGGGCAATGGCGCGAGCCTGGCGGCGGTGCTCGAAGGGTGCAGCATCGACACGACGATGGCGCTCACGCCGGCTGCGGGCTTGATGATGGGTACGCGTTCGGGCGACATGGACCCCGGGCTGATTTCATTTCTGTTGCGCAGCGAGCAGACGGGCGCAGCGCACTTCGACCGCATGGTGAATCACGAGTCGGGATTGCTCGGCGTTTCGCAGACCAGTTCCGACATGCGCGACCTGCTCGCGCGCGAAGCCGACGATGTGCGCGCGGCGGAAGCGGTGGCAATGTTTTGCTATCAGGCAAAGAAATGGATCGGCGCCTATGCCGC
>JAYTQX010000233.1:0-2650 GCA_043746455.1 Pseudomonadota bacterium | reverse complement strand
CGCCCATATCGAATGGCTGCGCGCGGTGCTCACGCAAATCCGCCGCATTCGCAGCGAGATGAACGTGGCGCCGGGTAAGATCATTCCGCTGCTGTTCGTCGGCGGCACCGCCGCTGATCGTGCGCGCGCGGAAAAATTCGACGCGCAGATCGTGTTTCTGGCACGCAGCGAGACGCCACGCTGGCTCGCCGAGAGCGAAACAGAACCGGCTGCTGCCGCCGGCATCGTCGGCGAGATGAAATTGCTGATTCCGCTCGCGGGCCTGATCGATCTTGGCGCCGAGAAGGCGCGCCTGGAAAAGGAAATCAAGCGCATCGCGGGTGAGATCGCCAAGTCCAGCGGCAAGCTCGCCAACTTCGGCGCAAAAACGCCACCCGCCGTTGTCGAGCAGGAAAAGCTGCGCATCGACGACTTCACGACGAGCTTGAACGGGCTGCGTGAACAGGCCGGGAAACTTGGGCAGGTTTGATCAACTGCCGTCGTTTGCATGGCTGCTCTCCGCGGCGATACGCCTACTCCGGCGGCAGCAGCTCCATTGCCATCACGATCGCATCCTCACGCCCGTGGCGCGCCGGGTAGTAGTTCGGGCGCGTGGCGATTTCGTTGAAGCCCAGACGCTGGTAGAGCCCGACCGCGATCGCGTTCGACGGCCGCACCTCAAGAAAAATGCGCTGTACGCGATGCCAGCGTGCGATTTCGATCATGCGCCGCACCAGATGCCGGCCGTAGCCGCGGCCCTGGTGCGTCGGCGCGATGCAGGCGTTGAGCAGATGCGCCTCGCCGGCAGCGACCGAAAGCACGCTGTAACCGACGAGTTCGTCGCCGCGTCGTAGCACCCAGCATTCGTAGCCCGCGCGCAGACAGTCGTGGAAGATGCCGTGCGTCCACGGAAATTCGTAAGCGGCGGTTTCAAACGCGCTGACTTCGTCGAGATCGTCCACGTGCATCGCACGCAGTTCCAGGCGCGGCTCGCTGAGAATCGCGACCATGTTTAATCCGCCTGCCCACGCAGCCGCTGTGCCAGCGGTTTGAGCGTCTGCCACAGCGCGCGTTTGTCCGCTGCGCTGCCGGGCAGCTGCGTCGGGTCGGCGGTCACCGCGATGGTGGAGGAACTTTGCTGCATTGTGGACAATTGTACACCGAGCGACCGAGCCATCGCCGCGCCGAACACAAGATATGCGGGCGCGAACGGTGGCGTGGCCAGCGTGCCCTGCGCGTCTGCTTCGAGCCAGCCTATCGCTGCGCCCGCGATGCCGAGGGCGCGCGGCAGTTGCGCGAGCAGGGGCGCGAGGCGCGCATCGCGACGGACATCTTGCGCGCAGACAACGACCAAGCGCGGCGGCGCGGCTACTTCGGCGGATGCGCTCGTCGATGCGGTCACGGATTGCATCATGCCGTCGTCCGCGACCGTGCGCGAGCGCAACGCGTAGACATCGACGCCCATCACCATGAGCACGCGCAGGCGCTGCGCATCAACCATCGTGCGCGCCGCCTTCGAGTGCGATCAGGTCGGTCTGGAATTTCGCAAATGCCGCATCGACCGCGGCGCCGAACGCCTGCACGGTCGCGGCCATCGTGTCGCCAGTGGCGGCTTGCTCGGCCGCGTAGGTCTGCTCGAGCAACGGTTCACCGGATTCCTGTTCGACGCGCATCTCGAATGCGACCGCGGCGATCACGCCCTGCGCCTGCTGCACACGCTCGTAGCGCAGGATCCGGCCCTGCACACGCAAAGCCTGCACGCTCGCCGGCAGACGATCGGACACCAGCGGTGCGATACCGCTGTCGCGCAGGCGGCTGGTCAGGCGCTCCTGCAGGCCGCGCGACGGCGGATCGCTCCACAATTGATAGTGGTACGCGCGCAAGGCGCCGGCGTCGGCCGTCGTTGCGTAGATCATCGCCTGTTCCGCATACAGGCCCTCGGCGCGAAACGTCTCGACTTCGATCGGCAGCACGGACATCGGTTTCGCCGCGCGCGCCAGCGGCGCAGCGGCGGGCAGGCGGAAGTAAGTCACGTCCGGCACGCTCGGCGGTGAGCAGGCGCCAAGCAACAGCGTGCCCGCGGCCAGAGCCAGAAAGCGCAGTCGCATCATTTGGGTTCTTCCTCGACCTTGTCGCCTTTGGGGGCGAGCAGCAGACGGTTGGGATTCATGCGCACTTCGCGCGCGAACTCGTCGAAGTTGCGCGCGGCGACTTCCAGATGCTGGGTGATCGAATCGATGCGGCCGGACAGCGCAGCCATGATGCCGCGCAGGTCGTCGATCGAATCGCGCACGCCGGGCCGGTTTTCGCGCACGACGCTGTCGATCTGCGCCAGCGCATCCTTGAGCTGGTCCTGGGTCGCGCGCAGGTCGTGCGAAACATCGCGGATGTTGCCGAGGATCGTGCCGATCGTCGCACGGTTCTGCGGCTTGAGCAGGTCGTTGACCGATTCCGTGGCGGTGTTGAGCCGCTGCAGCAGGGCGCGGGACTGGTCGACGAGTTCGGGCACATTCTTGTCGAGCACCTCGGCGATCGAGGTGACATGCTGCGACAAGTTCTTCACCAGCGGCGAGATCTGGTTGCGCGTCAGATCGCTCAATTGCAGGGCGAGTTCGTTCATCGAGGTGAAAAGGTCGGCGTTTTCCATGCCGGCAAGCTCGCTGCCCGGCGC
>JAYTQX010000232.1:0-4017 GCA_043746455.1 Pseudomonadota bacterium | reverse complement strand
CGCTCCACCGTCAGGGTGGCATTGAGCAGCAGCACGCCCTGACGCGCCCACGGCAACAGGCAGCCATGCCCGGGCCGCGCAATGCCCAGATCGCGCTCGATCTCGACAAAAATATTTTCCAGCGACGGCGGCACCGGCACCCCGGGCGGCACGGAAAAGCACAGGCCGTGCGCCTGGCCGGGGCCATGGTACGGATCCTGGCCGAGGACGACGACCTTCACCGCATCGAACGGGGTCGCGTCGAGCGCGGCAAAAATTCTTTTCGGCGGCGGGTAGATCGCCTTGCCGAGTTTCAGCTCATTGCGCAGGAATTCGCTGAGCTTGAGCATCTCGGGGCGTTCGAGGTACGCGCCGACGCGCGTGCGCCACGAGGCATCGAGTTTCACCCGCCCGCTCTCGCCCGAACCGGCACGGTTCGCATCAGGCTGCATTAAATCGGGCCGGATCGAATCAGACTTGTGCGAATCGGAACTCACGCCGCATTTGCGCGCCGCGCGCGCCAGTCCTGCGCGATGCGTGTCTGGAACGCGAGTTTGGTGATCAGCAGACGCTCGTCCACCGGTTTGAGGACGAGATCGTTGGCACCCGCGCGCAACAACGTGGTCTGATGGCGCGGATTGTGGTCGCCGGTCATGATCAGCACCGGCAGTTCGCCCTTGCCGTAACCGAACTCGTCACGCACGCGGTCGAGCAGATCGCCGCCGGTGAGCTTGCTCTGCAAACTCACGTCGGACAGCGCCACGTCGACGCCGGGACCCGTGCCTGCGTCGCGCGCCGCATGCAACAGTTCCAGCGCGCCCTCGACGCTGGTGAAGTGGCGCACAGTGAAACCGTGGCGTTCGAGCAGGCGCTGGGTAGTCACCGAGACGACGCGACTGTCTTCCACGTACAGCACCGTGCCGGTCGCATGCGCCTGCGGGTTGACGTAGCCGCCGATAAACGCGGCCAGCGCCGACAGGCCCAGCGCCTTGTCGAAATAATCGGTAACGTGCTCCGAAAGTTCGCGGTTGATCAGGCGTTCGTCGACATCGCCGGAGACGACCACGATCGGCACATAGGTCTGCGTCGCCGTCTGCTCGCGTACATGACGCGCGAGTTCCATGCCGTCCATGTCCGGCAGACGCAGCGCGGTGCTGACGAAGTCGACCGGTCCGGCGGCGAGCGCGCGCATCGCATCCGCACCGGTTTCGCAGGCGACGACACTGACCTGGGCGAGGTCGGCCTTGAGCAGCTGTTCGAGCAGGCGGCGCACAACCTTGGAGCCATCTACGACCATGACGCGCGGCTGCTCGCTGGCAATGTAGGTGAGCGGCTTGGCTTCCATCGTCGTTTCCTGAGGCGGCGTCGCCGCAATGCAAAAGTATACTTTGTTACTGCGGCTGACCCAGCGCAAGATGCCGCGTCGTGGCCAGCCACGCGCCGAGCCAGCCGAGCACCGCGCTCGCCGCAATCAATGCCAGCGCCTGCCCGGCGGACAGGCCATGCACCGCGAAGCGATGATCGTAGCTCGCGGTGAGCTGGCCCAGCGGACGCGCAAGCGCGAGCTCGACGATACCGATCGTAAGCAGCGCGAGCAAGCCGCTGACGATACCGTAGCACAGGCCGCCGTACAGGAACGGTCGGCGCACGAACGCATTATTCGCGCCCAGCAATTGCACGACTGTGATCTCGTCCGCACGACTCAGGATATCCAGGCGCACGGTGTTGCCGACCACCAGCAGCGCAGCGAGGGCGAGCAGGATCGCCAGTGCCGCGGCTGCGCGCGTGCTGAATTCGAGTATCGCATCGAGGCGCTGGCGCCAGAGCGCGTCGTACTGGACCAGGTCGACGCCGCTGTCGCGTTCGAGCTCGGCGACCAGAGGCGGCGGCGCGCTCTTCGCCAGCGCATCGACTTTCGGCGTGACGATCAGCACCGTGGGCAGCGGATTGGTCTGCAGCACCTTGAGCGCATCGGCAAACCCGGACTGGTTGCGGAATTCCTGCAAGCCCTGCTCGGGCGTCTTCAACACGACTTGGGCGACGTCACTGCGTGCGCGCAACGACACGGCGAACGCTTGGGCGGCGGCGGCATCGAGATCCGCTTTCAGGAACACGCTGATCGCACGCGCGTCGTCGAGATTGCCGCCGAGCGCACGCGCATTGTCGAGCAAGAGCCAGAGCAGCAGCGGCAATGTCAGCGCAAGACTCATCACGAGCAGGGTCAATGTCGAAGCCCACGGCCGCGCGGCGAGCCGGCCCAGGCTCGAGTAAAAACTCTGCACGTGCTGCTCGCGCCACGCGCGCAGACCCGGGCGCGCACGCGCTGGCGCGCGCGGAGTTTCGCGTGCCGGCGCAACCGGCGCGGGCGCGGGTTCCTTGCTGCGTGCGTTGGGCTTGCGCCGATTCATGCGCGCGCCGCCGGCCTGAAGTCGTCGATCAGGTGTCCGTGATCGAGCACCAGCACGCGCTTGTGCATGCGCTTGATCAGGGCCAGATCGTGGCTCGCGATCAGCACCGTCGTGCCGACCTGCTGGAACTCGGCGAACAGCGCCATGATTTCAGCCGAGAGCATCGGATCGAGATTGCCGGTCGGTTCGTCCGCGATCAGCACCGGTGGCTTGGCCACGATCGCGCGCGCGATGCCGACGCGCTGCTGCTCGCCGGCCGACAGCGTAACCGGCGCCGACGCTTCGCGCGCGAGCAGACCGACCTTGTCCAGCGCGGCGCGCACGCGCTTGCCGATTTCCTCGCGCGCGACACCGGCGATGCGCAGCGGCAGGGCGACATTGTCGAACACACTGCGATCCATCAACAGGCGATGATCCTGGAACACCATGCCGATGCCGCGGCGCAGCTGCGGAATGCCGCGGCGCCTGGTCTGACCCAGATTCTGTCCGTTCACCGTGACCTGTCCGCGCGTGGGCCGGTCCATCAGCGCGATCAGGCGCAGAAGTGTACTTTTACCCGCGCCGGAATGGCCCGCGACAAAGGCCATCTCACCCGTATCGAGCTCGAAGGACAGATCGCCGAGTGCCTGCAGCCCCGACGCGTAGCGTTTGCTGACTTGCTCGAACTTGATCATCGTTTCCTGATTTTCGGCACACCTGAGCTCTTTGCGTCGGCCATGGAGTTCGCGGAGGGGAGAAGCGCAGCTCTCCCCCTTCGCATAAATTATTTGACCATCTGATTCAAATCAAAGATCGGCAAGAGTATCGCCAGCACGATGAACAGCACCATCGCGCCGACCAGCAGAATCACCAGCGGCCCGAGGATCGCGGTGAGCGCGGTCATCCAGCCATCGAGTTCGCGCTGCTGGTGGTTCGCCGCCTCATCGAGCATGCGTTCTAGTTCGCCCGCGCGTTCGCCGCTCGCGATCAGGCGCAGCGTGACCGGCGGGAAATAGCCGCTCTCACCCAGGCTGCGCGAAAACCCGCTGCCCTCGCGCAGCTTGACCGCGGCGCGGCGCACGGCCGCGCGCATTGGTAGATTCGGCATCACCTGCGCGCTGATATTGAGCGAATCGAGCAGCGGCACCGCACTCGCGGTGAGCAGGGCAAGCGTGCGCGTGCAGCGCGCCGTATTCGCCGCACGCACGAGACGGCCTACCAGCGGCAGGCGCAGCAGCAGCCCATGCCAGGCCGTGCGCACGCGCTCGGTGTGCAGAGCGAGACGTCCGCCGATCACCGCGATCACAATCAACACCAGCAGGACCAGTCCCCAGGCTTTGACGAATTCGCTCAGCGCAATCAGTGCGCGCGTTGGCCACGGCAGCGCCTGGTGCATCTGGGTGAAGACGCCGACGATCTGCGGCACGACGTAGACGAGCAGGCCCGTCACCACGGCGACCGCAACCACGGTCAGCAGCAATGGATAAATCAGTGCGGCCCAGATTTTCTGGTTCAGCGCATCGCGCGCCTCGCTGTAATCGGCAAGCCGCGCGAGCACCGTATCCAGACGGCCGGACTGTTCGCCGGCGGCGATAGACGCGCGGTAGATTTCCGGAAAACTTTCCGGCGCTTCGGCCAGACCCGCCGCGAG
>JAYTQX010000231.1:0-5343 GCA_043746455.1 Pseudomonadota bacterium | reverse complement strand
CGGAACAGGCCCTTGAAATTTTCCCACACCGGCTGCGGATTGAATTCGTTGCGGGTCTGGAAGGCGCGCTCGATGGTCTTCTCGGGCAGCAGCTTGCGGTCCTCGGCGAAAGCGATGAACAGGACGCGGTCGAGAATCTTCTGCGCGTGCTCGATCACTTGCGGCAGCTCGATGTTGAAATTGCTCTGCGCCAGCGAGATGACGAGTTGCACGCGAAGGGTGCGATATTCGCGATAGAGCTTTTGCGTGATTTCCTTTTCCGCGCCCGCGCTGGCTTCAAGCAGGCCGACTGTCTTGCCCGACAACAGTTGCTCTGCGCCAAGAATCAACTGCAAACGCGCGTATTCAGCGGGATTGATGAGATCAGCGATCTGCCATGTCTCATATGCCTGCCGCCCATGACCCACCGCGTACAGGCGCAGCTCGACCATGTTGGAAACAAGCACGAAGCGGCAGCCGGGCGTGTCGTTGGCATATTCCCACGCCTGCTGCACGGGACTCTTGTGCCTGCCCGGCATAATGGCATCGAGGTCGCTTGTCTGCGGCCCCTTCAGTTCGAAGGGGGCAATAATTTTGGACTTCGTTGCGCTGAACGAACCCAGTGCAACATCCATGCTCCCCGTTCCTGCGCCGTGCTCGTCGTGAATGGTCCAGTCGCTGCCTTGGCCGAAAGACCGATAGCCCAACACTTTGACGAACAGCATCTCAAGAAATGACCGCCGGATCGCAATTTCCTTCTGCCGGAAAATGCTGCGGTCTCGAATCGCGTTGACCCAGCCGTGAATAACTTCTGCGTGTGCAGTCGGAATGGCCTCGACTTTGAGTTGTTTGGCAACCAGTTGTGGGTTGAGCAAAGGCTGGCGAAATAAACTCATTCCGGCAGTTTGCCCGAACTAGCTGCGTTCAGATACTCGTTCTTCAAGCGTACATAGTGTTGCGCCGAGTAATACAGCTGCTCGATTTGCGTCGTGCTGAGCTTGCGCACGCAGCGCGCCGGATTGCCCAGCCACAACTCGCCTTCGCCGACGATTTTTCCGGGCGTCACCAGCGCGCCCGCCCCCACCATCGCGTGTCGGCTCACGCGCGCGCCGTCAAGCACCGTCGCGTGCATGCCGATCAGGCAGGCGTCTTCGATCGTGCACGCATGCAGGATGGCACCATGGCCGACGGTGACATCGGCGCCGATCACCAGCGGAAAGCCACCCGGGGTGTACGGTCCGTCGTGGGTGACATGCAGCACGCTGCCGTCCTGGATATTCGTGCGCGCACCGATGCGGATGAAATTCACGTCGCCGCGCGCGACGACGAATGGCCAGAGCGACGCATCCTCGCCGAGTTCGACATCGCCGACTACGACAGCGGCCGGGTCGATGTATACATTTTCACCGAGGCGCGGTGTCTGGCCGCAATAGGGGCGGATATTCTGCATGGGTGTCCCGGGTTCAGCGTCGAATGCGCATTATCGCGTTGTGACTGCCTGCGCCACCAGCGTTAGACTGGCGATCTACCGCAGCAACGCCCGAGATGACCATGGATATACCCGTCACCGCGCAAGATCTGAACGCCACGCTCACTCGTTTGCGTACGGCGCAGCAGCAGCGCACGCCCGACTACCGCCAGCGCATGGACGACCTCGCGCGCCTGCGCGCCGCGTTCAAGGCACGCCTCGACGACCTCGCCGCCGCGATGAGCGCCGACTTCGGCCGCCGTTCGCGTCACGAATCGCTGCTCAGCGACGGCATGACCGTGCTGCACGATATCGACTTCATCCGCAGCCGCCTGCGCAGCTGGATGCGCAGCAAGCGCGCGCTGGCCGATTGGCTGTTCTGGCCGGCGCGCACCGAGGTGCGCTACCAGCCGGTCGGTGTGGTCGGCATCATCGCGCCGTGGAACTATCCGGTGAATCTCGCCCTGATGCCGCTCGCCGCGGCGATCGCCGCCGGCAATCACGTCATGCTCAAGCCATCCGAGCACACGCCGCAAACGTCCGCACTGCTCAAGGCCCTGCTCGATGAAGTATTCCCTGCCGAGCGCGTCGCCACCGTACTTGGCGGCGCCGATATCGCGGCCGCATTCGCCGCGCTGCCGTTCGATCACCTGTTCTTCACCGGCTCGACTGCGGTCGGGCGCAAGGTGATGGCCGCAGCGGCGCAGAACCTCACCCCGGTCACGCTCGAACTGGGCGGCAAATCGCCGGTGATCCTGGCGCCGGATTATTCGATCGCGACTGCGGTCGGTCGTATCGCCGCAGGCAAATTCCTCAACGCCGGCCAGACCTGCATCGCCCCCGACTATGTATTGCTGCTGCAGGCGTCGATTGCGCCATTCGTGGCGGAAATGAAAAAGTATATTTCACAACGCTACGTCGATCTCGCCACAAATTCCGACTATTCGAGTATCGTCAATGAAGGCCAGTACCAGCGTCTCACCAGCTATGTCGATGAGGCACGTGCAGCCGGCGCCGAGGTGATCGAGCTCGCTCCGGGCGATGCGGTCAGGCGAGTGTTCGCACCGACCCTGGTAATCGGCGCTGACGACAGACTCGCCGTGATGCAGGAGGAAATATTCGGTCCGATCCTGCCGCTCGTGGCCGTCGAGTCCGTCGATGCCGCGATCGACTACATCAATGCGCGGCCGCGGCCGCTGGCGCTCTATCATTTCGACAACGACAGCGCGCGCACCGAACGGGTGCTCGAACGCACGATCGCCGGCGGCGCCGCGGTCAACGACACCGTGCTGCAATTCGTGCAAAGCAAACTGCCGTTCGGCGGCATCGGCCCATCGGGTATGGGCCACTACCACGGCCACGAGGGATTTCTGACTTTCAGCAAACAGAAACCGGTGTTGTACCAGGCGCGCTTTTCGAGCATGAAGTTCATGCGACCGCCGTATCGCGGGCTAGCGGATTTTCTGGTGAAGTTCCTGACGCGCTGACCAGCGTAGTCAACGCGGACGCGGCTTCGCGCGCGTGGTCGGGACGGCGGTCCAAGGGTCGTCTGGCCAGGGATGTCGAGGATAGCGCCCCTTCAATTCTTTCTTCACTTCGGGATAGGTGCGCCCCCAGAAGCCGCGGAGGTCTTGGGTGACCTGGATCGGTCGCTGCGCCGGCGAGAGCAGATGCAGGGTGACGCCGACGCGGCCCTTGGCGATGCGCGGCGTATCGGCGAGGCCGAACAGTTCCTGCAGCTTGACCGCAAGCACGGGCGGTTTGCCGGACTCGTAATGCAATGTGCGCTCGTTGCCGCTCGGCACGCGCAGCGATTCGGGCGCGTGCTCGTCGAGAGCACGGTGTTGCGCATAGTCGAGTCTGGTCGCAAGTGCTTGGCTTAGCGATTGCGAGGACAGCGAATCGAGCCGCGTCTTGTTGGCAAGCGCCGGCGTCAGCCAATCGTCGAGTGAGCCGAGCAACGCGGCGTCGGACAAATCCGGCAAGTCGAGTTCGGAGCAGACTTCGCGCAGAAACGCGACACGTGCGCGCAGCCTGCGCGCATGATCGCTCCACGGCAAACTGGCGAGGCCCGCTTCGCGCACGGCGGCGAGCAGAGCAGGCAACGCATCTTCCGGTTTTGCCGGCACGCTGCGGCGCTCGAGCACCAGCGCGGCGAAGCGCTGCTCCTCGAACGCCTCGACCGCACGCGTGTCGCGATTCCAGCGCACGACACGTTCACGCACAAAGCGTGCGGCAAAATCGCGTTCGAGCAGATCGACGTCGAACGGTGCCGCGGCGAGAATCAGGCTGTCGCGTTCCTCAAAGCGCAGGTCGAGCGCGATCAGCCAGGGCTCGCCGTACAAAAGTGTATTTTGATGCAACGTTGCACCACGTCCATTGCTCAGGCTATAGCGGCGCGGATTATTCGCATCCTGCTTGGCGACGCGATCGGGAAAGGCGTGCACGAGTACATCGCCGATCGCGTGGCTGTCGATATCGTGATGCGCCGCAGCCGTCACACCAAAACGCCGGCGCCAGCCCGCGGCGGCTTGGTCGATCGTTGCGAGCGCCGCGGGATCGGCATCACGTGCGCGTGCGCCGCGCGCGCCGTCGCGACGATACGCAAGCAAAGCGGCATGGCGCTGCCGGAAGTCGTCGCTGCGCCCGGCTTCGCCACGCAGCGGATTGCGCGCCTCGATCAGCGCGATCAGATCGCAAACGAGCGAGCGCTGCGTTTTGTCCGCACCCAGCGCGGCGGCGGCAAGACGCGGATGTGCACCGGTAGCGAGCAGTGCGCGACCCAATTCCGTCGGTCGGCCCTGGTCGTCGAGCGCACCAAGCAGGATCAGCAGTTCGCGTGCGCTCGCCAGCGCACCCGTGGGCGGTGCATCGAGCCAGCGCAAGTTCCCGGCACCCCAAACGGCGAGCTCCAGCGCGAGCGCACTCAATTCGACTTGAGCAATTTCTGCACGGCGCGAAGGCTCCAGGCGCTGACTTTGCGGCCACAGTCGATAAGCGAAGCCGGCAGCGACGCGGCCGGCGCGGCCGGCGCGCTGATCGGCCGAGGCCTGCGAAATATTGACCGTTTCGAGCCGCGTGAAACCCGAGTTCGGATCGAAGCGCGGTTCGCGCGCGAGACCCGTATCGATCACTGCGCGAATGCCCGGCAAGGTCACGCTCGATTCGGCGACATTGGTCGCCAGCACGATGCGACGCGTGCCTGCGCGTGCTGGCGCGAGAGCAGCGTGCTGTTCGGCGAGCGAAAGTTCGCCGTGGAGGGGAATCAGTTCGACGCTTTCGCCCGCGCTGCCGGCGAGCGCACTGCGGGCACGGTCAATCTCACGTCGCCCCGGTAGAAACACCAGCACGTCGCCTTCGGTTTCGCCCAATGCCTTTTCCACCACCCGACGCAAATGAAACGGCCAATCTTCTTTCGCTTTCGCCGGCGGATATTCAATGCGTACCGGAAAACTGCGCCCGGCGCTGGTCAAACGCAGCGCATCGAACCAGCGCGCGACGCGTTCGCCATCGAGCGTAGCCGACATGATCACGAGACGCAGATCGGGTCGCAGCGAGGCCTGCACATCGAGCGCCAGCGCAGCGCCGAGATCGCCGGCGAGATGGCGCTCGTGGAATTCGTCGAACAGGATTGCGCCGACCCCGGCCAGCTCGGGATCGCTCTGGATCAAGCGCGTGAGAATGCCTTCGGTGACCACCTCCACGCGCGTGCGCGCCGACACTTTAGCCTCGAAGCGGATGCGGTAGCCGACCGTGTCGCCGACTTTTTCGCCCAACTGCGCCGACATGAATTCCGCCGCGGCGCGCGCAGCGATGCGGCGCGGTTCAAGCATCAGGATCTTGCGGCCTTCCAGCCACGGCGCATCGAGCAGGGCCAACGGCACCCGCGTCGTCTT
>JAYTQX010000230.1:0-3871 GCA_043746455.1 Pseudomonadota bacterium | reverse complement strand
GTCTTGCAACTCGGGCATTGCCAGTGATGCGATTTGGCACCGAAGCCACAGCGCGTGCAGCGATACGCGGACTGGCCTTCGAGCAGGCGCCGCGCAAGGTCCTGCAATACGAGCAGGTTGTCGCGCGCCTCGCCTTTGGACTTGTGCAAGTCGGTGACGATCAGGGTCATCAGACCGCGCACGGATGGCCGCTGTCTGAGCTGGCGCGTCAGGAACTCGATCGCGATCGGTTCGCCGCGCGTGCTGGCGAACAATTTCGCCAGCGCGATCACCGGCGCGACGCCGCGCGAGCGGTCCATGATGTCGAGCAGGAATTTCTCCGCGCGCTGCATCTGGCCCATGCGCGCATAGCAGTCGAGAAGCTGCGGCAGTATCTCCGGCACGTAGTCGACATCGAGCGTGGCCACACGTTCGAACGCAATCGCCGCAGCTTTCAGGTCACCCTGCTGCAATTCCAGGTGGCCGAGCACGATATGCGCGCGCACACTTTCCGGCTGGCTTTCGAAAGCCTGGTCGAGGTATGCGTGTGCTTCGGCGAAATTCTTCGCGCTGCGCGATTGCTCGGCGAGTTCGCAATAGAACTGCGCGATCACCGCGCCTTGCGACTCGTCGGAGATTTTCTCCAGACGGCGCGCGTGGGCGATCGCCTCGTTCCAGTCCTTCTCGTGCTGGTAGATGCCGATCAGGTGCTTCAGCGCGGACGGCACCTGCGCGTGCATCGCGACCAGATCGCTGAATAGCGTCTCGGCGCGGTCGAGCAGACCGGCACGCATGTAGTCTTCACCGAGTTCGAGCATGGCGACGGTTTTTTCCTCGACCGAGAGATTCGGCCGCGCAATCAGATGCTGGTGCACGCGGATCGCACGATCGACCTCGCCGCGGCGACGGAACAGGTTGCCGAGCGCCAGATGCGTTTCCACCGTGTCGCGGTTGAACTCCGCAAGTTGCAAGAACACTTCGATCGCCTTGTCCGGCTGCTCGTTGAGCAGGTAATTCAGGCCGCGAAAATAGCTCGACGACAGCTCGGAGACACGCACGCGACGCGAGCGGTCGCTGGCGCGCCGGCCCAGATACCAACCCGACGCGGCGGCGATGGGCAACAGCATCGCCGCAATCGTGACCAGCCATTGCGAGAGTGCCATCAGCCGTCGCCGCGCGCAGTCGCGACGGAGGTATCGACGGCTGCGGCGTGCAGACGCTTCAGCTCGCGCGTTTGCGCCTGCACGCGCCGGCGCAAGCGCAAAACGAGGCCGATATAAACCAGCAGGCCGCCGAGCAGCCAGCCCAGCAACAAGGCGGCCAGCAAGGCCGCGCCCTTGGGCGAATGCACTTCGGCGTAATAGAAATCGAAGGCGACGTTTTCGCTGTTGAGCGCGCCGAACAGCGCGCCAAACGCGGCGAAAACGAGAACCAGCAGGATCAAAGCAAAGCGCATGCCGAAGTCCGGTAACCGATGTCCGTGATTATCGCCGAATACTCAAGACGACGCAGACGAAAGATGGGCAAGCCAGAGGGCGCGAAAAGATTGGTCAGGCGTCTTCCCCGCCTTCGCGGAGCGTGCCGCTCGATCTTCAACTAGCGCACAGTCTCGTTGACGCGCTCACGCAGTTCCTTGCCGGGCTTGAAATGCGGCACGTATTTGCCGGGCAGCGCCACCGGCGTGCCGGTCTTGGGGTTACGGCCCATGCGCGGTGGGCGGAAATGCAGAGAAAAACTGCCGAAGCCGCGAATTTCGATGCGCTCGCCGCGGGCCAGCGCCTGGCTCATCTGCTCGAGCGCGTTCTTGACCGCGAGCTCCACATCGTTGAACGCCAGATGGCTCTGCCGCCCGGCCAAGGCTTCGATCAACTCCGACTTGGTCATTGGTAGTGAATCCGTAAAAGAAGGCCAGTCGCGGCGAGTCGCGACCCGGGCCGAAAGCGGCCCGGGCAGCGAAACGCAGTTGGATTACTCGGACTTGTTGTTCAGTTGTTCCTTGAGCAGCGCGCCGAGCTTGGTCGTGCCGCCGGCGTTGGACTGGTATTCCTCCAGCGCCGATTGCAGTTCCTCGTCGTCCTTGGCACGGATCGACAATTGCAGCAGACGGCCCTTGCGGTCCATGCCGGTGTACTTGGCTTCGACCTTGTCGCCGACTTTGAGATGCTGCGTAGCATCCTCGATGCGCTCCTTGGCGATGTCGTTCGCACGCAGATAGCCCTCGACGCCTTCGCCGAGATCGATCGTGGCGCCCTTGGCGTCGACTTCCTTCACCGTGCCGTTGACGATGCTGCCACGCGGATGCGCCGCCATGAACTGGCCGAACGGATCCTGCTCGAGCTGCTTGATGCCGAGCGAGATGCGCTCGCGCTCTGGATCGACCGCAAGCACCACGGCTTCCACCGTGTCGCCCTTCTTGAACTGGCGCACGAGGTCTTCGCCGGTCGCCTGCCAGGAAATATCCGACAGGTGCACGAGGCCGTCGATGCCGCCGTCGAGACCGATGAAGATGCCGAAGTCGGTGATCGACTTGATCTGGCCGGACACCTTGTCGTTCTTCTTGTGGATCGCGGCGAACGCTTCCCACGGATTGGCGTGAGTCTGCTTCATGCCAAGCGAGATGCGGCGACGCTCTTCGTCCACGTCGAGCACCATGACCTCGGTTTCATCGCCGACCTGGACGAGTTTCGCCGGGTTGACGTTCTTGTTGGTCCAGTCCATTTCCGAAACGTGCACCAGACCTTCGACGCCGGGCTCGAGTTCGACGAAGCAACCGTAGTCGGTCACATTCGATACCTTGCCGATCAGACGCGTACCGGTCGGATAGCGGCGCGCGATCGAGACCCACGGATCTTCGCCGAGCTGCTTCAGGCCGAGCGAAACGCGGTTGCGCTCGCGGTCGAAGCGCAGCACGCGCACTTCGAGCTCATCGCCGACGTTGACCACTTCGGACGGATGACGCACGCGCTTCCACGCCATATCGGTGATATGCAGCAGGCCGTCGATGCCGCCGAGATCGACGAACGCGCCGTAATCGGTGAGGTTCTTGACCACGCCCTTGATGACCGCGCCTTCCTGCAGGCGATCGAGCAGCTGCTCGCGCTCCTCGGAATGCTCGCTCTCGACCACCGCGCGGCGCGAGACCACGACGTTGTTGCGCTTGCGATCGAGCTTGATGATCTTGAATTCCAGATCCTTGCCTTCGATGAACACCGGATCGCGCACCGGGCGCACATCCACGAGCGAACCGGGCAGGAACGCGCGCACATCCTTGATGTCCACGGTAAAGCCGCCCTTGACCTTGCCCGACACGCGACCGGTCACGGTGGCATTGGCCTTCTGCGCTTCTTCCAGTTCGTCCCATACCATGGAACGCTTGGCTTTTTCACGCGACAGGCGGGTTTCGCCGAAGCCGTCTTCGATGGCGTCGAGGGCTACCTTCACCTCGTCGCCAACCTTTACTTCCAGTTCGCCCCGCTCGTTGAAGAATTGCTCGATCGGCACGATGCCTTCGGACTTGAGCCCCGCGTTGACGACGACTACGTCGTTGCGGATTTCCACCACGATGCCGGAAACGATGGTTCCGGGCTTCAATTTCGCCAGGGTCTGGCTCTGTTCAAACAGTTCGGCAAATGATTCAGTCATACTGTTCCAGTTGATTCCAAGATCGTCTGCCGAGGCAGCGCGACCCACCTGTTATGGCGCTTGGGAAAGATTCCGCGGCACCGTTGCTGTTCCCCGCCGCGAGCGGCGGGACCTAGAGAAGAGCGATCCGCGAGGATCGCCTCCAATTATTTCTCAAGAAAACTTGCGCCGCTGCAGCGAACCGCACGTTGCGCAGTGCGAACCCGAGTGCCTTCAACGCATCCCGCGCTCGCGTGCCAGATCCAGTACC
>JAYTQX010000229.1:0-7437 GCA_043746455.1 Pseudomonadota bacterium | reverse complement strand
CAGCGCCTCGCAGCTTTCTCGGCAAGGACGACATGACGGCGTATCTCATGCTAATGGTGAATCGCCTGCTTGAACTGCATCGCCTGCTAAAGCCGACCGGAAGTATATATTTACATTGCGATCAGACGGCAAGTCATTATTTGAAGATTGTGTTGGATGGGTGTCGGAAAGGCGAATTTCCGCACGGCGATTAGTTGGAAGCACAAGCGTAAATTTTGTCAGGCATACTGGCGCCGGGGTAAGTTGGCGTATGAACCGGGGGTCATATGGGACGTTCCCGTTTTTGGCTTTATATCGAACGGCGTTATTCCAAGAATCGCCCTCGACCGCAGCCAGTTGGCGATGCTTCGCCAAGCATCGAGGACCTTGTCCTACCGGGCATCGATGTTGTCCAGTTGAGCGCAGATGGGCAAGCGCCGGTCAACGATATTCCCATACCCTTCGACGCACCAATTTCATTTGAGCAGGCGCCAAGAAGAGCCCCAGATGTTGAGGGTGCGCAGCCGAGAGCCTCGCTTTCGCGTTCCGTTCTCATTTTGGCGAATGGCAAGCAGGTAGCGGCATACCTGCATGCCTACGCGGAAGGCAACAATCTGGCGGCAGATCGGCAGTTGCACGGCGACCCGTCCGTACAAGACGAACATCTCTATGACGACGACTCGCCCGCATTGCGTCGCGCGCGCACACTCGGCTTGCCTCTGGTGAGGCTGGAATCAATCAAGCTCGATCCAAACGCGGTTGCACTCGTCCCGCCAGCAGTGGCTCGCAACTTTCACCTGGTCCCGGTTTCACTGGTTTCTGGAGTGCTCGGCGTCGCGGCGGAACTTCCGGCCGACGCAGAACTGATTCCGGTATTGCGTGTTGCAACCCATCATCGCATTGCGCTCATGGTGGCGGAGCCGCAGGAGATTCGCGCCGCGATTTCTGCGAACTACGACCGTGTCGAGGATATGGCGATCCTTCGCCATCTTGGGTTTGAGGGCACCCCCAATGCTCTGCCTGACGCCACCGAAGAAGGAGCGCGCCAACTGGCGTTGCAACAGCCTGTCGTGCGCCTGGTCAGCGACATCCTGGCCGCAGCTGCAAGGCGCCGCGCCTCTGACATCCATCTGCGCCCAGGCGCCGAGGGCACGGACCTGCTCTACCGAATCGACAACCTTCTCATCCCCGTGCGTCGCTTCATTAAGGCATTGAACGCCGCGATCGTCAGCAGGATCAAGGTAATCGGCAGCATGAATCTGGCCGAACACCGTTTGCCGCAGAGCGGACGCGCAAGTTTTACGCTCGAAAACGGGCACGAGATCGACTTGCGCATGTCGGTCATTCCGACCAGCTTCGGCGAAAGTGTGGTGATCCGCCTGCTGGATACGACGCAGGGTATGCGCAACGTCGACCAACTTGGGCTGTCCCCGGCAGATTCGACGCGCTTTCTTGATCTGTTGAAACGAAACCATGGAATGATTCTGGTAACCGGGCCCACAGGTTCCGGTAAGTCGACGACGCTTTATGCCGCTCTTCTGGAAGCGCGCAAAGAGCCCATCAACATCGTGACGGTTGAAGATCCGGTCGAATACCATATCCCCGACGTTCAGCAGGTGCAGGTGAACCGCGCTACCGGATTTACGTTTGCCCGAGCGCTGCCCAGTATCCTGCGACACGATCCGGACATCATCATGGTGGGTGAGATCCGCGACAGCGAGACTGCGCTGATCGCAGTCGAAAGCGCACTGACCGGGCACTTGTTGCTCAGCACACTCCATACCAACACCGCTGCAACGACGATAACGCGTCTGCTGGATCTCGGAGTGGAGTCCTTCCTGTTGCGGTCGATGCTGCTTGGCGTGTTGTCGCAGCGCCTGATGCGGCGCAACTGTCCGCATTGCCTGGAGCTCGAAATTGTCCCTGCGCACTGGCGCGAAGTTCTCGGCGTCGAGTCGGATGAGCCGTTTTACCGCGGCAGCGGTTGCCTCCAGTGCGAGGGACTGGGTGTGCGCGGACGCGCTGCGGTTTACGAATTACTTCCGATCACTTCCGCGATTCGCCGGCTGATCGTCGCTCATTGCGAGACCGATCGCATCCAGGAAGCAGCTTTGAGTGACGGAATGGTCTCGATCACCCGCAACGCCGTCGAACTCGCGAGAACCGGCACGATCTCCCTGAGTGAGGCGTATCGCCTACGCGCAGACTGAGTAGATATGCATGCGGCGATCGCCGCCGAGCCACGCGTCACGAACGAAGCGAATTGTGATCCGCTAACTCTTTTGGACATCAACGCGGATGGCAAAAACGCAAATGCGCGATTAGTAGGTGAATTAGCGATTCCGCCCAAATCAGCACCATGACGGCCCCAGTATGCCAACACCAGCAGCTCTGTTCGGACTCATACTTTTCGGTGCCATCGGATTTGCCGCTTTCCTGTACGGGAAGAAAGCGACCGAATGGAAACCCCTCGTCATCGGCGTCGTACTGATGGCATATCCGTATTTCGTTTCGGAAACATGGATTCTGTATTCCGTTGGCTGCGTCCTGTGCCTGGCGCTGTTCTACTTTCGCGATTAGCCATGCTGGCCCACTCGTTGATCGACTAGTCCAACAGGGAATCCGTCGATGTAGCTTGCGGCGCTGCGCTGGACAGCCATGCAATCGCGGCGGCGCCCGCGATCAGGCCCAGATAGAGCGTCGCCATGCGCCAGATGAGCAGCGCCGCGGCCATTGATGACCCTGAAATCCATTCTGAAAAGCTTGCGCTCAATCCGATCTCGGCCGCTCCTCCCCCCGACGGTATGCCAGTCCATGACGCTGCTTGTACGACCAGGGTCTGCAGCACGAATACGAGGGCAAAGGACAGGTGATATCCGAGCACCGCGAAAATCGTCCACAACACGCCGTAACGACCGATCTGTTGCAGGGCAGTCAGCGTGCAAATGCAGGCCGCGAAAAAAGAGCCGCCGGCCAACAGCAGCTGCGCATCGGTGCGCGACCGCCGTGCGAAATCGCGCAGCGCGAATGCGGCCTGACGCAGTCTCTGCGGACAACGACGGCTGCCATCCAGAGCCAATCGATAGGTTCGCCAAACCATCCACACGATCGACAGAGCCAAGCAGACGATCAATGCCATGGACAATCCAATGGAGGTCATGCGCGGCATGATCGACCAACTCAGCGAGACTCCGGCAACGGGAACTGCGAGCACGAAGAAGATTGCATCCAGCAACTGATCCGCCGCAGTGATGGCCGCTGCGCTGCTCGTCGATGCGCCGATTCGGCGTAAAAAGTATACGCTGGCCGCATAGCCGCCGATGCCGGCCGGGGTGACCATGAATCCGAAGTCCGCGGCGAGGGATACACCAAGCACCCTTGTGAACGGCGCATGCACGAGCAATCGACGCAGCATTATTTGCAGCTTCAAGGTGCGCGCGAGCCAGTTCAGCACGACCAGGGCGACGATCGCAATGTAGCCCGCCGACGGAAAGTGCAGCAGCGCACCGAACGTTTCGGTGCCGCCAAGAAATATCGGCACGCAGACGGTCGCAACCAGTGCAAATGCGATCAGCAGCTTTGCTCCGCTGATCCCCTTGGCGGACGCCGCATTCAACGCAGCCTCGCGGCGCTCAGAGACAGGTAAGGTTGATCGTTGCGCTCGGCAGCTTTTCGGTCAACATTCGCCGCAAGCGCGATTCGATGGCCGGAAGATTCAGGATTCGCGACGGCCCGCAAAGCGAATACGTATGCCCGATGTCGCCAAAGCCGGAGTTGGAGGTCACGCGGCTGACGTTGACCTCGTCGCTTTCGCAGGCAACAGCCCATAATCTGCGCAACGCCGCCGGGCCGATGCTGTGGCCTCCGCTCAGGCGAAAGCGAAATAATGCGATGTGGTGTGCCATGTCATGCCCTGCTGCTGAAGTCGTCAAGTATGCGCCTTGTCCGCGCCGCGCGCCGGGCGCTCGCGTCGAACAGGGTTTGACTTATCGGGGCCTGCTGCCCGACGATGCCGCAGGAATCATCCAGTTCGGGGATAACACGGCGATGACGGGACCATCCACGCCCAACGATTTGCGGCCGGAAAACCTGCGCCGCATTCTCGAAATCACGCGCGATCTTGCCCGCCCGATCGAACTTGAAAGCCTGCTGTATCAGGTCGTGGATGCGGCCAAGGAACTGCTCAATGCCGAGGGTGGTACCGTCTGGCAATACCAGGCTGCGGATCACCAACTGGAAATGCGCGCCGCGCGCGGGCTGGGCGCGGTGGCGATACGTGTTCCCGCAGACCGCGGTATCGTCGGCGAATGCGTGCGCACGCGCCTCTTGATCAACGTGCCCGATTGCTACGCCGATCCTCGCTTCGATCGCAGCGTCGATCGGACTACCGGATACCGGACCCGTTGCATGCTGACCTGCCCCCTGCTCGGACACGATGATGTGCTGGTCGGCGCCCTGCAGGTGGTCAACCGCCGGCAGGGCGTGTTCGACGCCGACGACGAGGCGATGGCGAGCGCACTTGCCGCGCAATGTGCCGTCGCGCTGCAGCGCGTGCAAATGACCGAACGCCTGGTGCATTCCGAGAAACTGCGGCAGGAAATTGAGGTGGCGCGCGAAATCCAGCAGAGCACGTTGCCGAAATTTGCGCCTGTCATCGCCGGTTACGACCTTGCCGGCAGATTTCGCCCGGCCGACGAGACCGGCGGCGATACTTACGATTTCGTGTCGACGCCAGATGGCGGCGTGATGCTGCTGATGGGCGACGCCACCGGGCACGGTATCGGGCCGGCCCTGTCCGCAACCGAGGTGCGCGCGATGCTGCGCCTGGCACAACGCCTCGGCGCGAGCCTGGACGATACGTTCCGCCACATCAACGATCAGCTGGTGGTCGATCTGCCGGAGGATCGATTCGTGACCGCGTTCCTCGGCTGCCTCGATCCTTCCAGCCATGTCCTGCGCTATCACTCCGGCGGACAGGGGCCGTTGCTGCATTTCAAGGCCGCCGATCTTGCCTGCGACATCCATCCGCCGACGACGTTCCCTCTCGGTGCGATGGAACAGTCCGCGCTGCCGGCGCCTAGGGAAATCGCGCTCGCCCCCGGAGATATCTTCGCGCTTTTTTCCGACGGCGTTTACGAATATCAGGATGCCAAGGAAAAACAGTTCGGCGAGCAGGCGGTGGTCGACTTGCTGCGTCGTTATCACAATTGGCCGATGACGGACCTGCTCGACAGGTTGATTGAAGCGCTGACGCGGTTCGGTCGCGGCGCGCCGCAACTCGACGACATCACCGCGGTTCTGATCCGGCGCCTGACCACCACGGTCGACCCGGCGCCGAGTCCGGCCGCGGAGTCTGGCGCAGCCGTGCGCAGGGTCGCGCAGCGGACGTTCGCGCGCAGCTTCGATTCGCTCGCGGAAATTTTCACCTTCATCCAGGAAACGCTCGCGACCTATCGCGCCGGCGAGGCGGAACGCTATGCCATCGAATTCACGGTCGAGGAACTGTTCACCAATATGGTCAAGTACAACGCCGCCGGCACCGGTGCAATCGAACTGGCTATCGAGTGCGACGGTACCCAGCTGACCTGCAGACTCACCGACCCCGACAGCGATCGTTTCGACGTAACGCTGGCCCCGGATGCCGACATCGCGATGCCGATTGAATTGCGCCGTCCGGGAGGGCTCGGCCTGCATCTGATACGCCGGCTGGTGGATTCCATAGAGTACGATTACTCTGGACGGCTCAGCCTGATTACCTTCCGCAAAACGCTTGGGAGCGCGTGATGTTCGAGATCGAATACGCCGATGGCGGGGCAATTGCATTCAGTGGGCGGCTCGATGCCGCGCAGTGCGCCAAGGCGCAGGCTTTCCTGGACGCGGCGAGCGCGCCAGACGCTTTCGATTTCAGCAAGCTTGAGTACATATCCAGCGCGGGTCTTGGCATTCTGCTCAAGACGCATAAACGCTTGCTCGGCAGCGGCGGGCGCCTGCGTTTGATCAACGTCAACAGCCATATCTACGATATCTTTCGCTACTCGGGCCTCGACCAGGTTTTCCAGGTCGAGCGCTCGGGCGGCTGAACCTCTTTCCAACTTTCCAACCTTTGGCGCACATGGCCGTACATATCACCGACGATTCCGACGCTGTGTTGGTTCTTCAAAGCAAAAGCGGCAATCGTCATGCTTTTGAGGCCCTGCTGGCGCGCTACGAGCGGCAGGTCTTCGGAGCAGTATTCCGGATTCTTCATCATCGTGAGGATGCAACAGACGTGACCCAGACTGCGTTTCTCAGGGCCTACGAGCATCTTGATCGCTACGATCCGGGTCAGCGTTTTAGCAGCTGGCTGTATCGGATAGCGGTGAACGAGGCGCTCGATCTGGTACGCAGCCGCCGGCCTTCGGAACCGTTGCTCGACGACACACTTACCGAGAGCGCCGGCCCCGTCGAGATGGCAGTACAGGATGAGAACGAATCCACCATGCGTAATGCACTGATGGACCTGAAGATCGACTACCGGACCGTGATCGTGCTCAAACACTTGCAGGATTGCACCTACGAGGAAATGGCACAGATCCTCGAATGTCCGGTCAAGACGGTGAAATCGCGTTTGTTTACGGCGCGTCAGGCATTGCGTGATGTATTGGTCGCCCGAGGACATTTGAAATGATCGACGAGCGCACACTTGAATTGATTCATGCCGAGATCGACGCCGAACTCGATGGCACCACGCGTGCCGAACTTGAGCTGCGCCTGCAAGGCGACCCGGAGGCGCGCTCCCTGCGCGCCGACTTGGTGCGGGTTGCCGCGGCGCTGGCGCGGATGGCTCCGGTAACGCTGCCAGCTCACCTGCATGAGCGCCTGACGGGAGCTATCCCCGTGGCCGAGCGCAGCCAGACCTCCTGGCCGAAGCGCTGGTTTCGGGGCCGATCCAGGGCGGTTGAAGGAGGCGGCATTCGCCGTCGCTCCAACTTTTTTAGCGCTGATCCGTATACCAGTCATTCGCATACCAAACAACCGGCAATTCCTCACTTTCACGTACAAGGGAAGAAGACCATGAAAACCTCCAAGATGTTGGCGCTGAGTGGCTTGGCCGTTAGCATCGCCGCTGTCGTTTATTTCGGCCTTGGCTACCCGCCAAAGAGCGATCAAGTCTCCGGCACGATCGCACCGGCACAGCGCTATCGCGCGGAGTCGATAGAATCGACGGCCGTACAAACCGGCGACCAGAGCATTCCGCAGCTGATGCAGACCGACACGTTCACGCGCTTGGTAAAGGATCCTCAGTTCCGCGCGTTGGTCGCGAATGCCGACTTCAACAACCTGGTCAAGAACGGCGACTTCAACAACCTGCTCAAGAACGGCGACTTCAACAACCTGCTCAAGAATGGCGACTTCAACAGCCTCGTCAAGAATGGCGACTTCAACACCCTCGTCAAGAATGGCGACTTCAACAACCTG
>JAYTQX010000228.1:0-10863 GCA_043746455.1 Pseudomonadota bacterium | reverse complement strand
ACGGGTGCGAGCAATGGCGACCTCGTCGAAGTCCGCGGCGCGCTCAATGCCGGCGACCTGGTGCGCGGTGCGGAGCGGCTGAGTTCCGGCCAGGCCGTCAAGGTGCAATCGGACGGCTAGACGCTGGTTACGCGAGGTCGCCACGCAGCGCGGCGACTTTTTCCCGCAGCAGCGCCGCGGTCGCCTGTTCGGGCGGCACCGGCGCACCGGCGACCAGTTCGATCGCCGACCGGAAACGGCGCGGCAGGCGCGAGCGGCCGAGCATCGAATCGCGGCGGCTGAAAACGCTGCCCCACAATCCGCGCAGGGCCAGCGGAATCACCGGCACCGGGCGCGCGGAGAGAATGCGTTCGATGCCTGGGCGAAAAGGCTGCAGCGTGCCGTCGCGCGTAATGCCGCCTTCGGGAAAGATGCACACGAGATGGCCCGCGGCGAGCTCCTTGTCGACCTCGTCGAACGCGCGCTGCAACAAGGCCGGATCCTCCTTCGCCCCGGCGATCGGGATCGCCTTGGCCGCGCGGAACAGCGGACGCAACGGCGTGTTGAAGATCTTGTAGTACATGACGAAGCGCACCGGCCGGCGCACGTTGCCGAGAATGATCAGCGGATCCATGAAGCTGACGTGATTGCACACCAGCAGGGCCGCACCTTTCTCGGGAATGTTTTCCAGGCCGCGCTTGCGGATGCGATAAAGCGTGTGGATCAGGATCCAGTCGACGAAGCGCAGCAGGAATTCCGGCACCAGAGTGTAGATGTATACGGCGACTACCGCGTTCATCAAGGCGGTCGCCAGCAGCAGCGCCGGAATGCTGAAATGCGCCGCGTTCAGCAGCAGCCCCGAGACGATCGAGGCGACCACCATGAACAATGCATTGAGGATATTGTTGCCGGCGATGATGCGCGAAAGCTGGCTGCGTTCGGCTCGGCTCTGCACCAGCGCGAACAACGGCACGATATAGAAACCCGCGAACAGGCCGATCAGGGCAAGGTCGAGCGCGACGCGCCAGTTGCCCGGCGCGGCGAGAAAGGCGAGCGGGCCGAGGCCGGTGGCGTGGGCCAGACCCGGCCGCGCAAAATACAGATCGATGCCGAACGCGGTGAGGCCGATCGAACCGAACGGCACCAGACCGATTTCGACCTTGTGTCCGGACAGGCGCTCGCACAGCAGCGAACCGATGCCGGTGCCGACCGAGAACAGGGTCAGCACGAGTATCGACACGCCTTCCGTGCCGCCGAGATACAGCGTGGTGTAGTTGGGCAATTGCGCGGTGAACACGAGGCCGAAAAACCAGAACCAGGAAATGCCGAGTACCGCGTTGAACACGGTGCGGTCCTGCCTGACGAAACCGACCGCGCGCCAGGTCTCGGTCAGGAAATTCCAGTTGAAGCGCAGTCCGGGTGCGGTCGCCGGCGCGGGCGGAATCGCGCGGCAGACGACGTAACCGGTCACGGCGATCGCGATCACCGCGATCGATGCGTACAGCGGTCCGTTCGGCCCGGCCGCGGCGATCAGCGTGCCGCCGAGCATCATGCCGATCAGGATCGCAAGCGACGTGCCGGTTTCGACGAGGGCGTTGCCGCCGACGAGTTCCTTCTCCTTCAGCGCCTGCGGCAGGATCGCGTACTTGATCGGTCCGAACAGGGTCGAATGCAGGCCCATCAGGAACAGCACGCTGAGCAGCACGGCGGCGCTGCGGGTGAGGAAACCCCAGGCGGCGATCGACATGGCCGCGATCTCGAACAATTTGACGAAGCGGATCACGCGCGTCTTCTCGAACTTCTCCGCGATCTGTCCGGCCGAGGCCGAGAACAGGAAAAACGGCAGGATGAACAGTGCCGGCGCGATATTGGAATACGTGGTGATCTGCTCGGTGCTCAGGCCCATCTGGAAGCCGATCAAGAGCAGGGTCGCGTTACGGAACACGTTGTCGTTGAACGCGCCGAGCGCCTGGGTGAGGAAAAACGGCAGGAAGCGGCGCTCGCTCAGCAAGCGGAACTGGCTGTGGTCGCCAGCGGTTTGATTCGGCGCAGTCTGCTCGGGCATCGTCGTTGCCAATCCTGTTTGTTGCGCGCAGCGTAGCAAAACACCGAACCGCTCGTTCAGCTGCAGTCAGGCAGGCTACGCGAACGTTGGCGCGGCAGGCTGCTAAAATACGCGATTCCCGCGTCGCGTCATGCCGTCCCCACCATCGACTCTACATCCATCGCCGGCGCGATTTGCGCGGCGCCATCGGAACCTTTTCATGTTGAACCACAAGATCTTCCGTTTTTATCCCGCCGGTCTGTTTGGCCTGTTGGCACTGGCCGTGGTGTTCGATGCACATGCCGACAGCTTGCTGCAAACCATACCGACTCCGGATACCTCCAAGCTCACGCCCGAAACGGCCAAGCATCTTGCCGCAGAGCGCGCCGGGTTCGACGAACTCAGGGCGGGCGCGGTTGGGCCGCCGCTTGCACAGATCTATGGCAATATCGGTGCGCTGTATTTGCGCAACGGCTTCGACGATGCGGCTGCGGTCGCCTTCTTCGATGCCTCGCAGATCAGTCCGAACGACGGCCGCTGGCTCTATCTGCGCGGCGTGATCGCACGCAAGCTCAAACGCAACGACGACGCGCGCGTGGATTTCCAGGCCGCGCTGGAGCAAGACAAAGTATACTTGCCGATCCGCTATCGTCTGGCCGATACGCTGATCGATCTCGGCGATCTGGCCGGCGCGCGCAAGCTGCTTGAGGACGCCGCGCGCGAGCATGCTGACCAACCCGTGATATTCGCCATGCTGGGTCAGCTTGCGTTGCGCCAGAAGCGCTATGCCGATGCGATCGACAATATCAATGCTGCACTCAAGCTGGATCCGAAAGCGAACGAGCTCTACAAGCACCTCGCCGATGCCTATGCCGGGCAAGGCAACGCCAAGGCCGCCGCCGAAGCGCGTGCGAAAGCCGGCGATGTCGCGCCCAGGCTTGACGATCCGCTGGTCGCGGGGGTTTACGCGGCCGCGCCACCGCAGCTCAGCGGCACGCCGATCGAGCAGGCGCAGACCCTTGCGCGGCAAGGGCGGATCGGCGCGGCGCGGGAGAAACTCGCGGACATTCTGAAAACCAATCCCGACGATGCCGATGCGCTCGCGCTTAGCGCACGCATCGAGGCGTCGATGGGCAACATCGCGATCGCGCAGGCGGAAATCGAATCCGCGCTGAAGGTCAAGCCGGACAGCGCGACGGTGAGTCTTTCCAGCGGCATCGTGGCCGAGCATGCGGGCGACGATGCAAAAGCCTACGAAGCCTACCGGCACGCGCAGCATCAGGATGCGAAGTACGCCGATTCGTATCTGTTGCTCGGCAACGCCGAGATGCGGCGCAACCACTACGCGCAAGCGGCCGAGCAATACCGTCAGTTCGCGGCGCTGCAGCCGGACAACGCAATTGCCTATGCCCACCTGGTCGCGGCGCAGGTCGCGCAGGGCAAATGCGCGGATGCGCTGCAGTCGATCAACGGCGCCCTGGCCAGGCGTGCGAAGGACGGCGACCTGATGCAGATCTTCGTGCGTCTGGCCAGCACCTGCCCGGCGGCGAGCCCCCAGGAACGCGACGTAGCGCTGGACTATGGTCAGTTGCTGTACAAGCAGTCCTCCGGGGCGGGCAATTCCTCGGCGCTGGCGCTCGCCATGGCCGCGCACGGCAAATTCAAGGAAGCGCAGGAGTACCAGGCCGAGGCGATCTTCGACGCGGTGCGCGCTGGCGACATGACCTCCGCCGCGCTGTACAAGACGACGAACCAGCAGTTCTTCGACAAGCAGCAGGTGCCGGATCGGCCCTGGCCGGCGCAGCATGCGTATTTCACTGCACCATTGCTGAGCCCCGCGCGCGCTGCGCCGGCGGCCGCCGTGCCCGCGCCAGCGCCGAAGTCCTGACGCGTCGCACGCAAGTGGCAGCTGGCGCGCGCAAACGGCGGCGCCAGCCCGCCACCGTTGCCAAGCGGCCGTCTTTTGTCCACCATTCCGGTAATGGGGAGACTCATTGACCGATGGCGATTCTGGCGGCGCCGGCCGGCGACGGTCTGGCAATCGCGTGTCGAACGCGAGCGCAGCGCGATCGGTCGCTTCAGCGACGAAGTGCAGCGCAGACTGCAGACTGAAATGCCGGAGAAAGTCGTGCACGACATGCTGGTCGCGCTCGACGAACTGATGACCAACGTCGTCATGCATGCCGAGCAGGCTGCCGGGCCGATCGAAGTGGAACTGCGCTACGACATGCGTGCGGTCGAAGCCAGGATCAGCTACCTCGCCGTCGAGTTCGACCCGACGACCTGGCGTGCGCCAGCGGTCGGAGCGACGATCGCGGGGTCGCGCATCGGCGGTCTCGGCATCAAGCTCGTACGCACGCTGCTGGACGAATTCCGCTACGAATACATCGATGGGCGCAATGTGCTGATTCTGGTGAAGCGGTGCTGAAGAGCACGCGGCTCCAGCCTTACCCCATCAGCCCTCGAAACCCAATATCGCTCCGATAGAACATGCCGTCGAAACGAATCCGTTCCGCCGCTGCGTAGGCGCGCTGCCGCGCCGCTTGCAAATCGTCGCCAAGCGCGCAGACCGTCAACACGCGTCCGCCGGACGTTACAGTTTTCCCATTCTCCATTCTTGTACCGGAATGGAAGGTCTTTACGTCCGCACCGAAATCCGTCGCGTGGCCGTCGATCGCATCGCCGCTGCGCAGCGTGCCGGGATAGCCATGCGCGGCGAGCACGATGCCGATCGCGGGGCGCGCATCCCAATGCGTGCGCATCGCGTCCAGTTTGCCGTCGAGAGCGGCCTCGATCAACTCGACCAGGTCCGATTCGAGGCGCAACAGGATCGGCTGCGTTTCCGGATCGCCGAAGCGCACGTTGAACTCGATCACCTTGGCCGCGCCGTCGCGATCGATCATCAGGCCGGCATATAGAAAGCCGGTGAACGGCATGCCGTCGGCGGCCATGCCGGCCAGCGTAGGTTCGATCACCTCGGCGAGAATGCGCCGCTCAACCGCGGGCGTGACCACGGGCGCGGGCGAGTACGCGCCCATGCCGCCGGTGTTCGGACCGGTGTCGCCGTCGCCGACGCGCTTGTGATCCTGACTCGTGGCCATCGGCAGCGCCTGCCTGCCATCGGCGATCACGATGTAGCTGGCTTCCTCGCCGTCGAGAAATTCCTCGATCACCACACGCGCGCCGGCCGCGCCCAGCGATTGCGCACCGAGCATCGCGAGCAACGCCTGCTCCGCCTCGGCCAGCGTCGTGGCGACGACGACGCCCTTGCCGGCGGCCAAGCCATCGGCCTTGATCACGATGCGTTGATCGGCGCTGCGTGTCGCGTTTGCGCGCACATGCGCCAGCGCGGGTTCGAGTTCGGTGAACACCGCGTAGTGCGCGGTCGGAATGCGATGGCGGGCGAGAAACGCCTTGGCGAACGCCTTCGAGCCTTCCAGCTGCGCCGCCTTGGCGCTTGGCCCGAAGCAGCGCAGTCCGGCCGCGGCAAAGCGATCGACGATACCCGCGACCAGCGGCGCTTCCGGACCGACCACGGTCAATGCGACATTTTCCACTTTTACCAGATTCAGCAAACCGTTGATATCGGTCGCGGCGACCGCGGCATTGCGCACGCCGGGCTCGAGCGCCGTGCCCGCATTCCCCGGCGCAATAATCACCTCGCTGACGCGCGGCGACTGCCTGAGCTTCCAGGCGAGTGCGTGTTCGCGACCGCCTGAACCGATAACCAAGACTTTCATAAATGTCCGTTCCTGTTCCCTTCTCCGCTGGCGGCGACCACGGGGAGTGCACAGCTGAGAAGGTGCCGAAGGCGGATGAAGGTGATCACGCAAACGAGGGCAACTTTCCGCGCGCCACCCTCACCCCAACCCCTCTCCCGCCAGCGGGCGAGGGGCGCCAATAATCAGTGACGAAAATGCCGGATGCCGGTAAACACCATCGCGATATCATGCTCATCGGCCGCAGCGATCACCTCGTTGTCGCGCATCGAACCACCCGGCTGGATCACCGCGCGAATGCCCACCGCGGCGGCCGCATCGATACCGTCGCGAAACGGGAAAAACGCATCCGATGCCATCACGCTGCCGCCCACGACGAGTTTCGCCTCCTCGGCTTTGAGCGCCGCGATCCGCGCGCTGATCACGCGGCTCATCTGACCGGCGCCGATGCCGATCGTGCGCTTATCCTTGGCGTAAACGATCGCATTGGATTTGACGAACTTGGCGACGCGCCAAGCAAACAGAAGGTCGTCGAGTTCGGCGGCACCCGGCGCGCGCTTGCTGACGACTTTCAATTCCTCGCGCGTCACCTCGCGCACGTCGGCGGTTTGCATCAGCAGGCCCGAGCCGACGCGCTTGATGTCGATATTGTTGCGCCCATCGCCATGCGGAATTTTCAGCACGCGCACATTCGCCTTTTTCGCGCAGGCCGCAAGCGTATTGTCGGCGAAGTCCGGTGCGATCAGCACTTCGACGAACTGGCGTTCCAGTATACTTTTTGCTGTCGCCGCATCGAGCGCCCGGTTGAAGGCGATGATGCCGCCGAAGGCCGACGTCGGGTCTGTCGCGTAAGCAGCCTCGTAAGCTGCGTGGATATCGGCGGCGACAGCCACGCCGCAGGGATTGGCGTGCTTGAGGATCACGCAGGCCGCGCTGTCGCCGAACTGGCGCACGCATTCCCAAGTGGCATCGGCGTCGGCAAGATTGTTGTACGACAGTTCCTTGCCCTGCAGTTGGGTGAACGTCGCCAGCGTACCCGGCACGGGCCGCAGGTCGCGATAGAACGCGGCCTGTTGATGCGGATTCTCGCCGTAGCGCAAGTCCATCAGCTTGACGAGGTTGCTGTTCTGCTGCGCGGGGAACGTGGCGCGGGTGCCGTCGGCTTCGACGGACGACAAATAGTTGCTGATACATGCGTCGTATTGCGCGACGCGATCGAATGCGGCGACCGCCAGCGCGAAACGCGTTGCCGCCGACAACGCGCCTGCGCTTGCTTCCATCTCGGCGAGTGCGGCTGCGTATTGCGCCGGATCGGTCAGCACCGCGACGCGCGCGTAATTCTTTGCCGCCGAGCGCAGCATCGCCGGACCACCGATATCGATATTCTCGATCGCTTCGTCCAGGGTGTGCCGCGCATCCGCGGTGACTTTCTCGAACGGATACAGATTGATCACCAGCAGATCGATGGGCGCGATGTCGTGCTGGGCCATCACCGCAGCGTCGACGCCTGCGCGGCCAAGCAGGCCACCGTGGATTTTCGGATGCAAAGTCTTGACGCGGCCGTCCATGATTTCCGGAAAGTCGGTGATCTGGCTTACCTCCGAGACTTCAAGACCTGCATCGCGCAGTGCCTTCGCCGTGCCGCCGGTGGAAATCAGTTCGGCGCCGTGCGCCCGCAAGGCAAGCGCCAGCTCGAGCAAACCGGTCTTGTCGGAGACGCTGAGCAACGCGCGCCGGATCGGTACGAGGGATGGATCGGACATGGAAATTCCCGCGAATACAGGCCGCAATTATATCGGGCCTGATCCGAGTCTAGGTGTTGTTTGAAAAATACGGCCAAGGGCGGCCGCCACTCTCGCGATCAGGGATGATCGCAAAGATGCGGATGCGCGGCGAGCTTCTTGCGCAGGGTCGCGCGATTGATGCCGAGCGCGGCCGCGGCCTTGCTCTGATTGCCGCCGGCCCAGTTCAGCACCTCACGCAGCAATGGCGCTTCGACTTCCTGCAGCACCAGATCGTACAGGCCTTCCGGCGTCTCGCCATTCATGTCGTGCAGATAGCGGCGTACCGCGCGCGCGACGCACTCGCGCACTGCGGGCTGCATGGCGGATTCGGATGATTCGATGGCGCGCGCGGCGACTGCGGCGTTCATGATGCGGACGACCCCTTGAGATCCTGCTTCCCTGTGAGCCCGCGGCTCTGGCAACGACAAAGCGGCCTTCTAGTCTAGCGCTGCGCGCCGCGCTTGATAAGTATTTTCTTGCATCACTCGATGATGCGTTGCAATGGACGGAAATTGTCCGCGCGACGTCAACCTTGGCACGAAACCTGCCAATCGGCGTGAGGCTCTTGATGCGAGCGCGGGCGTCGTCCAACTCTCAGAGGAATTTGAATTCGAACGCCACCGCGTTCTTGCCCGGGTCGGCGACTTCGAACACCAGCGCGCTGGTCGCGCCCGGCGGCAGGCCGCCGGCGATCGTGTGCGTGTCGCCGACATATTCGGCGGGCGCGAAACGGCGCATCGCAATGCGCCGCTCGTCCAGATCGGCCAGGGTGATCTCGACGATCGGAAACGCTTGCGCGACGCGGGCGTCGTTGCGCAGCATCGCCGAGATGATCAGTGCGTTGGGTACCGACGGATGCTGGCGCACGTCGCGCGAAAGCAGCGACAGGGCCTCGGTGTCGTGCGCCAGCGGCAGGCGGCAGCCGAGGCCGGCGCACACGCTCTCCAGCCACGGCCGCGCGGATGCGCTGCGCAGCAGTTCGTGGCGCTCGGCGTAGGCGATCTGCGCGAGCAGCAGGGTTACCAGTGCGGCGATTGCAGTCAGCCACGGCCAGGTCGGCGATCCGGATTTGATCTTGCGCGCGCGCGCGAATTCCGGCGCGGGCGCATCGCGCGGCCCAAGCGGTATGACGGTGGTGTCGTCGCCCAGCAGATCGCCCTGCATCTGCGGACGCAACATCGGCGTCGACAGCAGCGGCAGTTCGGCGCTGGCGGACTGCACGGCGAGTTGCCCCGTGGCTTCGTGCGGCTGATGTCCGGTCAAGGTGCGCAGCGCGTCGAACACGGCCGTGCAGTGGCCACAGGCCACGCTGCCGCGCCCCTGCGCGAGCAGTTGCGGCGAGATCTTGTAGATCGTCAGACACTCGGGGCACTGGGTGTACATTGAAGGATTGTACTCAAGAGCGAGGGCTGCGGGCTGAGGCCAGAAGCGACGCTCGATGCTATGGCAACATTGCTCTTGATGCTCAGCCCTCAGCCTTTCTCCTCGCAACTATGCGCACCCAACCCTCGCGTACGGCAACCTGCAGATCGTCGAACCATTGCGCGTAGCGCGCGAGCAGCTCGGTTTCCTGACCTTGCAGGATGCCGGACAGTGCGAGCGAGCCGCCGGCACGCACGCAGGTGGCGAATTGCGCGGCCAGATCGGCAAGCGGCCCGGCCAGAATATTCGCAATCAGGATGTCTTCCTGCATCGGCGGAAAGTGCTCGGGGAGATACAGATCCAATTTTTCATCTACGCCATTGCGCGCGGCATTGACCCGGCTCGCATCGAGCGCCTGCGCGTCGTTATCCACGCCGATCGCACGCGCGGCGCCCAGCTTCAGCGCAGCGATCGCGAGCACACCCGAGCCGCAGCCGAAATCGATCACGGTTTTGGTCGCAAACGCTTCCTTGTCGGAGCCACATGTCGCGTCGAGCCATTCAAGACAAAGTGCCGTTGTCGGATGGGTGCCGGTGCCGAACGCAAGGCCGGGATCGAGGCGCACGATCGCGAGGTCCGCGCTGTCTGCCGACGGCTCGATCGTGCTCGGATAAATCCACAGGCGCCCGCCGAAACGCATCGGCTGGAACCGATCCATCCAGACTCGCGTCCAGTCCTGATCCTCGATCTCGTGGAAGACGATGCGCTCGGGTGCAAGTTCAGGCACGAAATCGTTCAGCGCATGCACCAGGCCGGCGCGATCGGCGTCGCTCGCGAACAGCGCTTGCACGACGATCTCGTTCCACAGCGGCAGTTCACCGACGCCGGGCTCGAAGATCGCGCGTTCGTCGGGCGTGTCCGCGTCGGCATCGCGCAAGGTGATCGACAGCGCGCCCAGGTCTTCGAGCGCGGATTCGACGAGTGCCTGCTGCCCGGCGTGCAGGGTCAGGGAGAGTTCTAGCCAAGGCATGATTGGGGAAAGACGGATAGACGGATAGACGGGAGACGGGAGACGGGAGACGGGAGGTCAAGTCAGAAGGGCCGGGCTGCGTAATGGGCGTGTGAACTGAAGAATAGCCTGCATCTCCGCCTATTCGTCTCCCGTCTCCCGTCTCCCCGTCAGGCCAGCCCAATCGCCTTGTCCTTGGTCTCGGCAATGCGCTTTTCCAGGTAATGAATATTCTGCCCGCCAAGATGGAAGCCGCCGTCGGCAATGATGCGCTGCTGCAACGGAATATTCGTCTTCACGCCGTCGATCACCAGCTCGCCAAGTGCGATACGCATGCGCGCAATCGCGGTGTCGCGGTCGCGGCCGTGCACGATGAGCTTGCCGATCATCGAATCGTAGTTCGGCGGAATGCGGTAGCCGTCGTAGATATGCGTGTCCATGCGCACGCCGGGACCGCCCGCCGCGAGAAAGCGTTTGACCGTGCCCGGCGAGGGCATGAACGTGTCCGGATCCTCGGCATTGATGCGGCATTCGATCGCATGTCCCGAGATCTTCACGTCTTCCTGGCGGATCGAGAGCTTTTCGCCGCCGGCAATCAGCAATTGCTCGCGCACCAGATCGACGCCGGTGATCATCTCGGTCACCGGATGCTCGACCTGGATGCGCGTATTCATCTCGATGAAATAGAACTTGCCGTTCTCGTACAGGAACTCGAACGTACCCGCGCCGCGATAGCCGATGCGCAGACAGGCCTCGACGCACACGGCGCCGATCTGTTCGCGCTGCTCGGCGGTGATACCGGGCGCGGGCGCTTCTTCGACGACTTTCTGGTGGCGACGCTGCATCGAGCAGTCACGCTCGCCGAGGTGGATCGCGTTGCCCTGGCCGTCGGCCAGCACCTGGATTTCCACGTGGCGCGGATTCTCCAGGAACTTCTCCATGTAGACCTGCTCGTTGCCGAACGCG
>JAYTQX010000227.1:0-4923 GCA_043746455.1 Pseudomonadota bacterium | reverse complement strand
ATTTCCGTGGCGTCGCACGCGCGCAGGGGCCCAATTTTGTCGCCGATCAGGGCGAGATCGATGTACTGCGTGACGGCAAGGTCGTTGCAACCCTGCATCCGCAAAAGCGCCTCTACTCGAGCGGCGGATCGGTGCAGACCAAGGCCGATATCGATCCGGGATTGTTTCGCGATCTCTACGTCGCGCTCGGCGAATCGCTCGATGAAAAAACCGGTGCGTGGGCGGTGCGCGTATACGTGAAGCCGTTCGTGCGCTGGATCTGGCTCGGCGGCCTGTTCATGATGCTCGGCGGTTTTATCGCAGCGGCGGATCGGCGCTTTCGTGTATTGCCGGAACGGGCTTCGGGAGAATCCGAATCGCCGCAATTCTCCTCCCCCTTAAAGGGGAAGGCCGGGAGGGGGATGGTGTCTCCTGTTGCCTCGCAATCAACACCCTCCCCACCCGACCCTCTCCTTGAAGGTGAGGGCTTTGCATGAATCGCCTGCTGCCGCTGCTCGGTTTCCTCGCGCTGGTCGCATTGCTCGCATTCGGCATTCACTGGAACACCCTGCATGAAACCAACGAAGTGCCTTCGCCGCTGATCGGCAAACCGGCGCCGGAGTTTACTCTTCCACTTTTATACGATTCCACAAAGTCCGTGAGCCGGAAGGATCTGCTTGGCCAGCCGTATCTGCTCAATGTGTTCGGTAGCTGGTGTGTCACCTGCCAGGACGAGCATCCGATTCTGACGCGCGACATAAAACCTCTCGGCATCAAGGTGATCGGCTTGAACTGGAAAGATCAGCCCGACGACGCCAAACGCTGGCTGGGCCAATTCGGCAATCCCTACGACGCCGTGATTGCCGATCAGGATGGCCGCACCGGTATCGACTTCGGCGTCTACATGGCGCCTGAGAGCTTTCTCGTCGATGCGCAGGGCGTGATCCGCTACAAGCGCATCGGCATGTTCACCCCGGACCTGATCGACAGCGAGTTGAAGCCGCAGCTTGCGAAGCTGGGAAGCCACGCACAATGACACCTGCCTTTCTTCTTCCCAGCAATGGCACTGCTCTTGCGGTGCTGCGGCGGGTTGGCGTTGCGTTTCTGTTGTTGTTTGCTTGCATTACCGCGCATGCCATCGACCCACTGCCATTCAAGGATCGCGCGGAGGAAGTGCGTTTCCAGCAACTGACGCGGCAATTGCGCTGCCTGGTCTGCCAGAATCAGGACCTCGCCGATTCCGATGCTGATCTGGCCAAGGACCTGCGCAAGCAGGTGTTCGACCTGATGCGCAGCGGCAAGAGCGATGCCGAAATCAAGCAGTATCTGGTCGCGCGCTACAACGATTTCGTGCTCTACGATCCGCCGCTCAAGCCCGGTACCTGGCTGCTCTGGTTCGCGCCCTTCGCGCTCGTGCTGATCGGCGCGATCGTGGTGCTGCGCATCCTGCACCAGCGCGCGCGTCTGGCTCTGGTCGCAGGGCAATCCGCTGATCGGCGTTCCCTCTCGTCGCGTTCGGGCGCAACCGATTCCGGGGAAGACGACTGGTGACGATCGCGTTCGTTTCCCTCGCTGCGCTGATGCTGGCCGCGGCGCTCGCCTTCGTGCTGACGCCGCTGCTGCGCGGCGGCTCTGGCGCGGGCGATCCAGCCGCAGAAGCCCGCCGCAAGCTCAAAGCGCTGGATCACGCGCGTGCGGACGGCATCCTCAGCGACACGGAATACGCGGCGAAGCGTGCCGCACTCGGCGAAGCGATGCTCGACATCATCGATGCGAAACCGCAACGTCCGGTTTCCGCGTTCTACGCCGCACTTGCCGTTGCACTGCTGTTGCCCGCGGGCGCGATCGTGCTGTATCGCCAGGTCGGCGAACCGCGTGCGCTCGATCCTGCCGCGTTGCTGGCGCCCGCTGCGCAATCGCCCACCGATCACGGCCCGGATATGCAAGCCGCGATCGCCAAGCTCGCCGACAAGCTCAAGCAGAATCCCGACGACGCCCAGGGCTGGGCCCTGCTCGGCCGCGCCTACAAGGCCATGCAGCGTTTCGACGAGGGCCGCGACGCGTTGAAGCACGCGCACGATCTCACGCCCAATGATGCCGACATCACGGTCGAATATGCCGAAGCGCTTGCGCTCGCCAGCCCGGATCACCGCATCGCCGGCGAGCCACGCGACCTCCTCGATCAGGCGCTCAAGGCCGATCCCCAGAACCAGCGCGGCCTGTGGCTTGTCGGCATCGCCGAGTCGCAGGCCGGCAATTACGACACCGCGATTGCGACCTGGAACCGGCTCCTGCCGCTGCTGCCGAAAGATTCCGATGTGGCCGCATCGATCCAGAAACAGATCGCGCAGGCGCGCGCCCTGCGCGACGGTAAACCGCCGCCGACGGACGACGACGCAACGCCTGCCCCGACTGTGGCGGCAGCGCCGTCAAACACCGCCGCCGAGGCAGACACGACCGCCGCAAGCGGCAAGGCGACAGACCAAGGTCCGCAGATCACGGTCAAGGTTGCGCTGGATCCGAAACTCGCGGAAAAAGCCGCGCCCGGCGACGTGCTGTTCGTATTCGCCAAGGCGGCGAACGGGCCGCCGATGCCGCTGGCGATCCAGCGCCTCACCGTAGCGCAGCTTCCCGCCATCGTCACCCTGACCGACGGCATGGGTATGCTGCAGAACATGAAATTATCCACATTTCCACAAATTATTATCGGCGCACGGATTTCGAAGTCGGGCCAGGCGATCGCGCAAAGCGGCGATCTGCAGGCATTGTCGGCTCCGACCGCGAACACCCGCAGAGAGCCGGTCGAGTTGACGATCGATCAAGTAGTACAGTAAACAGTCGACAGGCCAGCGTTGGGAACTGGCCACCGTCAACAGCCGTTGAGCGCGATCTGGCTTCTACCGTTTGCCTGCTGCATGTACTGAAAGGTATTGTATTCAGCCGATGCGGCCCTAGCTTGGGTAACGACATCGTCGCCCTTGGGGGGATTTCGTGAAAACGATTTGGGTCCGGCTGCCTGTGCTCGTTGCTTTCCTGTTCGGCGCCGGCGGTGGCGCCCGCGCGGACGATTCCGCCTGGCTACCCGTGCGCGATCAGAATCCGTTCGTGCTGGGCAGCGGTCTGCCGCTGCTGCCGACGCCTTCGCTGCGCGCGGGAAACTGGAGCATCGATGCCACTCTGAGCGAATCCAACACCCAGCTGATCAGCAGTGAGCCCGGTCTGCTCAGCGACGGTCCGGGCATCCATCTAGTGTTCGGCGCGGAAACGCGCGAAGCACGAATCGCCGTCAACTACGCGTTCGACAACAACTGGAGCGCGCGTGCCTCTCTCGGCGACGAATGGATCGGCGTCGGCTTTCTCGACCGGCCGATCCAAGACTTTCACAAGCTCATCGGTGCGCCGCGAGGATTTCGCGGCGGCCGCCTCGGCGAGAAGCCGCCGGTGATCCGGCTCAATAGCGACGGCGACGTGCTCTACGCGCTCGACCGCCCCGGCCAGGCGCTGGCTCCGTTACTTCTGGATCTCACACGCACTTGGAACCTGTCCGACAACGCAAGCTATGGCGTTTCGCTCGGCGTCAAACTGCCGACCGGCGATAGCCGACGCCTGAGCGACACCGGCGACAACGCCGCATCGCTGGCTGCGTTCGGCAACTGGACCGTGTACAACAATATCCAGATTGGCGCGCGCGTCGGCTATTTGCATACGAATGGAAACGATGTGCTGCCGACCCTGGCGCGTTCCTCGGCGCCGTTCGCCGATGTCTATGTGTGTGCTCCGCTGATCGGCAAGTGGAGTGCGCAGTTCCAGTTCGACGCGCACGGTGCGCTGTACCGCGACGTGCCGATTTTTCTCGACTACGCGGGCCCGTACACCTTCGGCTTCGTGCGTCCGATCGGCGCGCGCTCCGAGCTGCTGCTCGGCGTGAGCGAAGACCTGCCGATAGGACACACGCAGGATGTTTCGCTGCTTGTGGCGTTCAGATACCGGCAGCACGACTGAACCTTGGCGCCGGATTGACCGCAGTATAAGCTCGCCTGCCCGTCTCTTTCGCGCCCCGCGACTCACACCGCATGAACGACGCACGTCAGTATTTCAGCCTGCCCTCGCCGTTCGCGATGCGTCGTGGCGATGCGTTGATCGGTGCGCAGGTCGCCTATGAAACCTGGGGCAAGCTCAGCGCGGCGCGCGACAACGCAATCCTGATCCTCACCGGTCTGTCGCCGGGCGCGCATGCGGCGGCGAATGCAGGCGATCCATCGCCCGGCTGGTGGGAAGACATGGTCGGCCCGGGCAAGCATATCGACACCAAGCGCTGGTTCGTGATCTGCGTCAACTCGCTCGGCAGTTGCAAAGGATCGACCGGCGCGGCGTCGATAAATCCGCAAACCGGAAAAGTATACAAACTCGACTTTCCCGACCTTACCCTCGAAGACGTCGCCAACGCGGGTTACGAACTCGTCCGCGGCCTCGGCATCGACCGTGTCGCCTGCCTGATCGGCAATTCGATGGGCGGCATGAGCGCGCTCGGCTACCTGCTACAGCATCCGCGCAGCGTGCGCGCGCACATCAGCATTTCGACAGCGCCGCAGGCGCAGCCATTCGCGATCGCAATCCGCTCGCTGCAACGCGAGGCGATCCGTCTCGACCCGCGCTGGAACCACGGCAATTACGACGACGAAAACTATCCCGAAGCCGGCATGTCGATCGCGCGCAAGCTTGGTGTGATCACCTATCGCTCGGCGATGGAATGGGTCGGCCGCTTCGCGCGCATCCGCCTGGATCACGATGCGCGCGAGGACGGCGATCCGTTCGGCGCCGAATTCGCGGTCGAGTCGTACCTGATCGGCCACGCGAAAAAATTCGTGCGCAGTTTCGATCCGAATTGCTATCTGTATCTGTCGCGCGCGAGCGACTGGTTCGACATCGCCGAGCATGCTCCGA
>JAYTQX010000226.1:0-4506 GCA_043746455.1 Pseudomonadota bacterium | reverse complement strand
ACCTTCGGCCTGCAGGCCGGCGTGTTCACCTACGATGTGCGCAAGGCGATGCGCGCGTGGGACGAACTCGAGGTCGGCGGCGTCGTGGTCGGCGATGTGCCGAGTTTCCGCGTCGACAACATGCCGTACGGCGGCGTCAAGGATTCCGGCCTCGGCCGCGAAGGCATCCGCTACGCGATCGAGGACATGACCGAGCTGCGGTTGATGGTGATGCGCGATCCGTGATTCACGGCGTTCGCCGTTCGATACCTCCCCGCGGATGGCTGGTCGATAGGGCCGCGCGACTACGCTCACAATTCTTAACGCTTGCCCTAGCCAGCTCGCGGATACCATGCGCGGTCCGCATAAATTCCACAGGGGTATCCGATGAACTTGCGCTGCTTCGGTTTGTTCGCATGGCTCGCGTTGATGGCCACATCTGACGCATTCGCCGCTGCCTGGCCCGACCCGACCGAAGGCGACTATGTGGTCAAGGATTTCCGATTTGCCAGCGGCGAATCGTTGCCCGAATTGCGTCTACACTTTCGTACGCTCGGAAAAATACACCAGAATAAAAAGGGACGTGTGGACAACGCTGTGCTGATCATGCACGGCACGGGCGGCGCCGGCACCCAGTTCCTGCAAGACCGTTTCGCCGGCGAGCTGTTTGGCCCGGGGCAGCCGCTCGATGCGACGAAATTCTTCATCGTGTTGCCGGACGGCATCGGCCACGGCAAATCGAGCAAGCCGAGCGACGGCCTGCACATGAAATTTCCGCGCTATACCTACGACGACATGGTCCGCGCCGACTACAAACTGCTGACCGAAAAGCTCAAGGTCGATCACCTGCGCATGGTCATGGGCACGTCGATGGGCGCCATGCACACATGGGTGTGGGGCGAGATGTATCCGGATTTCATGGATGCGCTGATGCCGCTGGCTTCGGCGCCGGTGCAGATCGCTGGGCGTAATCGGGTGATGCGCAAGATGTTCATGGACGCAATCCGCAACGACCCCGAGTGGAAAAACGGCGGATACACGAAGCAGCCGCGCGGTCTGGTCGATGCGTTGCACATCCTGTTGATCATGGGATCGAGCCCGCTGCAGTGGCAGAAGGAAGCGCCGGATCGAGACAGTGCGGACAAGTATCTCGACGGGCGTATTGCGCAGCTGATGCAGGACGAAGACGCGAACGATTGTCTCTACCAGTTCGACGCCTCGCGCGACTACAACCCGCAACCGAAACTCGGCACGATCAAGGCGCCGCTGCTGGCGGTGAATTCCGCCGACGATGAGATCAACCCGCCCGAGCTCGGCATTCTCGAACGTGAAATCAAGCACGTGCCTCGCGGCCGCGCGGTGATCATTCCAATCAGCGACGCCACACACGGCCACAGCACGCACACCTGGGCCGCAGTATGGAAGGATCAGCTTGTCGCGTTACTCAAGGAATCCGAGCCAAAAAGCTGATTGCGCTGCTCATCCACGGTCGGATCGAGGCCCGGAAACAGCACCGCGGTAAATCCGAACTTGGAAAAATCGGTAATTCGCGACGGATACAGCCGGCCGATCAGGTGATCGCACTCGTGCTGCACGACGAGTGCATGAAATCCTTCCGCGTCGCGCTCGATCTTCGCGCCGGTCGGATCGAAGCCCGTATAGCGGATCAACGAAAAACGTTCGACCGCGCCGCGCATGCCAGGCACCGACAGGCATCCCTCCCAGCCTTCTTCCTTGTCCTGCGACAGCGGCGTGATTTCCGGGTTGAGCAGGATCGTGCGCGGCACGGGCGGCGCATCGGGATAACGCTCGCTGCGTTCGAAACCGAAAATCACCAGCTGCAGATCGACGCCAATCTGGGGCGCGGCGAGGCCGACGCCCCCGGCCGCCTGCATGGTCTCGAACATGTCCGCGATCAGCGCATGCAACTCGGGCGTATCGAACGTCTGCACGGGTTTGGCGATGCGCAGCAGGCGTGGGTCGCCCATTTTCAGGATTTCGTGAACCATGCTGCGCTCGATTGCCGCCGGGCCGTCATGTTAACCCCATGTGGTCTGGCATTGCGTTACATGCAGCATGTCTGCTTTTGCCGTCGAAAGGGCTTTTGCCTCGACCCGTTCCACAGCCGCGACCGCGCGAGGTGATTCCGGCCCGCGAATTGTCGTAACCTTCGACTGCATGGGGCCCGAGAAAACCGACGAGGAGCTGATGCGCGCTTATGCGCAAGGCGACGCGCGTGCGTTCGATGTGCTGTATGCGCGTCAGCGTGGCATGCTGTATCGCTTCATCCTGCGCGGCGTTGCCGATCGCGCGAGCGCAGACGAACTATTTCAGGAAACCTGGAGCCGCGCGATTGCGTCACGCTCACGCTATCGCATCGAGGCGAAGTTCAGCACCTGGTTGCTGCAGATTGCGCACAATCTCATCGTGGACAATTACCGTCGTGAGCGCCCGCAGGCTGACGCCGAGGAAACCGATACGGTGATGCGCCTGCTCGAGCTGCCGGAGCACGAGCGCCCGGATCAGGTGCTGAGCGAATTCGAGCAGCGTCGCCGCCTGCAACTCACGCTCGAAACGCTATCGAATGAACAGCGCGAGGCGTTCCTGCTGCGCGTCGAAGGCGGGCTGGGTCTCGACGAAATTGCCGAGGTCACCGGCGCAGGTCATGAAACCGTGAAATCGCGCCTGCGCTATGCGTTCGCGAAAATACGCGAGAGACTTGCCGAATGAGCGACGAGAAAAACATCGCGCAACAAAAGTTCGACCGGGAACTCGAAGAGTTTCTGCGCGATGACGATTCGCGCTTGGCCGCGCTGTACCGCAAGTTGCCACAGCCCGAGCCCGACGCGCAGCTCGATGCGCGCGTGCGCGCCCTCGCACAGCGCGCGGCGCGCGAACCATCGTCGTCTGCAGCAACCGCCGCGCAAATTGCCGTGCGACGACATTCGAACCGGTTGCCCGCAATTGGCGCGGCCGCGGCGTTTGTGCTTGCCGCAGGCATCGCCTGGCGGGTCGCACCGCAGATATGGCCTGCGCGGAACGAGGTTGCCGCACCGGCTGCCGAGACGACTTCGGTTGCGGCGCCAGCGGCCGAACGCGCGGCGGCGCCTGCGCCCTCGGCGGCGGGCAAGCCGGGCGCACCTGCCGCGGATAGCATGGCGTCGAATGCGCCTGCCATCGCGGACGCATTTCCTGCGAAATCGTTGGCGCTGCCGGCACCGCCGCGCCAGACGAAGCTCGAAGGAGCTCCATCGACGGCCGGTGCGCTGTCGCGTCGCGAATCGCCCATGGCCGCCACGGCAGCGCGCGCCAAAGCCATCGAAGCACCGGCGCAGGCGTTCCCTGCCGCACCTGCGCCGGCAAGGGAACCCGCGCGCGACAAACTGGAAAAAGTGGAAAATGCTGCATCCGAGCCCATAGCGGCACCGCTTGCGGCGCCGGCCCCGGCGGCGAACATAACGCGCATCGACGAAAACGAACGGAAACAGCGAGCCGGCGATCAATTCGCTGCGCAACAGGGTTTACAGCATGAAAATGCCGCGAAATCCGCTCCGGCAGCAGCGCTACAGGGGGCGCCGGCCGCTGTGGCGCAATTGAAATGTCCCATTCCGCTGCGCGGCAAAGACTGGCAAGGTACCTACCCGCCCGATATTCCGCCCTCCGACGAATTGCGCTTCGCCTACGTCCTGAGGCTGCAGCAGCAGGGGCATCGGGAATCGGCGCTCAAGGCGTACACGGATTTTCACGAACATTGCCCAAGCGACCAGTGGCGGCGGGATCTGCTCGACCAACTTGGAGTGAAATGAGCGCCCTGCGCTACGCGCTTGCTGCGCCGACGACGCTAACCCGGAAAATTCGCAAGAGCAGATTTGTCGTCCATGCGGCCAGCGTCGCGGCGCCGGAAGGCGCGCTCGCATTTGTCGCAGCGGTTGCCGATGCGGGTGCGACGCACAATTGCTGGGCATATCGCATCGGCCAGCAATATCGCTTCAACGACGCCGGCGAGCCCGCCGGCACCGCCGGCAAACCCATCCTGCAGGCGATCGACGCGCAGCATTGCTGCCATACGATTGTCGTCGTCACCCGCTGGTTCGGCGGGATCAAGCTCGGCGCCGGCGGGCTAGCGCGCGCTTACGGTGGATGTGTGGCGGAATGCCTGCGTCTTGCCGCGAAAACGGAATTGATCGAGCTGGCCACGGTCGAATTCGCGCTGCCGTTTTCCGCCGTGCCGGTGCTGCATTGCGCGCCTCGCGGAATTTGCAGCGACCAAGCTTGGCGAGCGTTTCGGCGCCGAAGGCGTCGATTTGCGCTTGGCGCTGCCGGTACAGCGCGTCGCCGAGCTGCGCGCGGTGCTTGCCGATATGACGCGTGGACGCTGTGTTTTGCGGGTGTTCAATTGATTTTCATGTCGTTTGGCGCAATAGAACAGAGCACTGACCTTGCCCCCGCTACACGTATCCGTTGCTGAATGTTTCAATAGCTGCAAGGAGAACGACAATGGCAAAGAGTACGAGAGCGCGTTACACG
>JAYTQX010000225.1:0-6818 GCA_043746455.1 Pseudomonadota bacterium | reverse complement strand
CTGCTTCTCACGGTTCCAGTCGCGCTCTTTCTCGGCTGCGCGCTTGTCGTGATCCTGCTTGCCTTTGGCGAGGCCGATTTCGACCTTGACCCGGTTGTGTTTCCAGTACATGGCGGTCGGCACGAGGGTGTAGCCCTTGCGCTCGACCGCGCCGACCAGCTTGTCGATTTCCGCGCGATTGAGCAGCAGCTTGCGCGTGCGCCGGTCTTCAGCGATCACATGCGTGGACGCCGAAAGCAATGGTGGAATCGAGGCGCCGAACAGGAAGATCTCGCCGTTCCTGACGATCGCGTAGGCCTCGCTGAGGTTGATGCGGCCGGCGCGCAGGCTTTTGACTTCCCAGCCCTGCAGGGAGACGCCGGCCTCAAAGCGTTCGTCGATGTGATACTCGTGCCGTGCGCGTTTGTTCAGCGCGATGGTCGAGTCCGTTTTTTTCTTGTCTTTTGCCATTGCCGTCGATATTGCGCCTTAGAATAGACGCACAAGTCCCTGATCGCACATTGTATACATTTTTCACCCGCAACGCCGATGATCCATATCCGTCGCAGCGCCATCGTGCGCCATAGTCCGCCGCAGATGTTCGACCTGGTCAACGATGTCGAGGCCTATCCGCGCCGTTTCGCCTGGTGCGCGGGCGCCCAGGTGAGCGAACGCGCCACGGCCTCGCTCACGGCGCGCCTCGATCTGCGCCTGGGCGGATTGACCCAGAGCTTCACCACGCGCAACGCTCTGGATCCGCCGCAACGCATCCTCATGCAACTGGTCGAAGGACCGTTTCGCGCGCTCAACGGTGCGTGGAGTTTCATTGCGCTCGGCGAGGCCGGTTGCAAGATCGCGTTCGTGCTGGATTTCGATTACTCCGGACTGATGAGTCCCGTGCTGCGTGCGGGCTTTCAGAAGCTGGCCGATCGCATGGTCGACGAGTTCTGCCGCGAAGCGGACCGCATCTATGTCTGAAACGATACACGTCGAAGTCGCCTATGCCGATGCGCAGCGACAGATTCTGCGCGAGTTGGAGCTGGCGGGTGGCTCCACCGTTGAAGATGCGGTGCGCGCCTCCGGAATCCTCGACCTTGATCCGGCGATTTCCGCGCCCACGGGCTACGGCGTGTTCGGTCGCATCGTCGAACCGGGAACCGCGCTGCGAGACGGCGACCGTGTGGAGCTTTACCGGCGCCTCAAGATCGACCCGAAGGAGGCGCGGCGTCTACGCGTGAAGAAGCCGGAGAAAAAATGAAGTGCGGCCAAGGATGCCGCTCTGACCTTCACGATCAGGGTCGATCGCAAGGCTAACGGGAATCAACTGCCGCCCTGATCGCCGCCCTGCTTTTTCTTCTTTTCGTCGTCGTCGCGCTTCTCGTCCGGGTACTGGCGCTTGTACTTGGTCGCTTCGTGAATCAGTTCGACGGGATTCTCGGCGAAATAATCGCCGTCCACCCGGGTGAGGTTTTCACCCTCGAAATACAGGGTCAGATCCTTCGTTTCCATGCGCCCATTGCCGCGGCGCTCGGTGGAAATATAGTCCCAGCGCGCTACTTGAAACGGATTGACGACCGAGGGCGAGCCCATGGTCAGGATTACCTGACGTTTGGTCATGCCGGGTTTGAGCGATTCGACCTGGGTCTTGCTGAAAAGATTGCCCTGCTGGATGTCGAGCTTGTAGATCGGACTGCAGGCGCTGAGTGCGAAGGCGCCGAGCGCGAGGACAAGCGGAAGAATTCGGTGAAAAACTAGTGTCATGCGAATGCTCGTGGAGCGTAAAGCGCACGATGATACACTAGCGATCGACACTCGCGGACGCTGACAACCATGTCTGCATTCAGGCGGCACTCAGCAGGCAAGCCCATGGAAACACAAGATTTGCGCAAAGCCGGGCTCAAGGTCACGCATCCGCGCATGCGTATCCTCGAAATTCTGGAAGATTCCAACGGCAAGCATATGACTGCCGAGGATATTTATCGCCAACTTCTGCAGCACGACGATGAAATCGGCCTAGCCACGGTCTATCGTGTACTGACCCAATTCGAAGCTGCCGGACTGGTCGCCAAGCACAACTTCGAGGGCGGTCAGGCGGTCTACGAAATCGAGCGCGGCAAGCATCACGATCACATGGTCGACATCGACACCGGCAAGGTCACCGAGTTCGTCAGCGAAGACATCGAACGCCTGCAGCGCGAGATCGCGGACAAGCACGGCTACGCGATCCAGGAGCACAGTCTGGTGCTGTATGTGCGAGCGAAGAAGAAGAAGGGCTGAGCATTGGGGCGTGAGTGGTCAGTGGGAAAAGCTTAAAGCCTTGGTGTCGCCGTTCAGTGATCGAAGCGCACCGCGTGCTCTTCCACTTCCTACTCACCACTCACGCTCTTGGCGCTCACCGCATCCAGCATCTGCCTCGCATGCGCAAGCGTCTCGCGGGTGATTTCGACGCCGCCCAGCATGCGCGCGATTTCGTCGCGGCGTGTTTTCGCATCGAGCACTTCAATCTGCGTCTGCGTGCTTTTCCCGTCGCTCGATTTCGCCACTTGCAGATGCTGATGACCTTGTGCGGCAACCTGCGCCAGATGCGTCACGCATAACACCTGACGCCGGCTGCCCAGTCGGCGCAGCTTTTGCCCGACGACTTCGGCGACTGCGCCGCCGATACCCGCATCGACTTCATCGAATACCATGGTGCCGATTTCGTCGAGACCGAGCGCCGCGACTTCGATCGCCAGACTGATGCGCGACAGCTCGCCGCCCGAGGCAACCTTGCGCAGTGCGCGAGTCGGCTGACCGGGATTGGCGCTGACCAGGAATTCGACGCGTTCCAGCCCCTGTGCATCCGGCGTGGATTTTTCGGCCTTTTCGAGTTGCGCCTCGAAGCGCCCGCCGGCCATACCGAGTTCGCCCAGCAAGGCGCTGACATCGGTGCCGAGTTTTTGCGCGGTCGCAACCCTTGCATGGCTAAGGATTTGCGCAGCGGCGGCGTACTCGCGCTCGATCTTGCCGCGTTCGCGTTCGAGCACGACCAGTTGCTCGCCCGCGCCGCGCAGCGTTTCAAGCTCGGTGCGCAGCGAGTCGGCGTGTGCCTTCAACTCGGCCGTTGGCACGCGATGCTTGCGACTCAGTTCGTGCAGCTTGGCGATCTGCGCCTCGGTCTCGGCCAGGCGCTCGGGATCCAGATCGAGCGAGTCGCGATAGCGCGCGATCAGATCGCTGGTTTCGCCGAGCTGGATGTTGGCCGCGTCGAGCAACTCGCGCGCGGGCGCAAGGCGCGCATCGGTCTGCTGTAATCGCGCCAGTTCGTTCTGGGCGCGGGCGGCGAGACGCAGCAGGGCGAATTCGCCCTCGCCATCGAGCAGGTCGGCGATCGCGGCGCTGCCCTGGATCAACTGTCCGGCATTGGCCAGACGTTGGTGGGTTTCGTTCAGCGTCGCCAGTTCGGCGGGCGCGAGTGCATGACGATCGAGTTCGTCCAGATGGTGTTCGAGCAGATTGATGCGCGCGGAATGGTCCTCGCCCGCGCTTAGCGTGCGCATCTTCGCGGCGATCTCGCGCCAGCGCTCGGCGAGTGCGGTGACGTTCGCCAGTACATCGGCATGTCCGCCGTAGGCATCGAGCAGCGCAAGCTGGCTGGTGCGCTCGAGCAAGGCCTGATGCTCGTGCTGACCGTGTATTTCGATGAGCGTCCCGGCCAGCGTCTGCATTTGTGTCAGTGTCGCCGGGCGGCCGTTGATCCATGCGCGCGAACTGCCCTCGGCGCGGATCACGCGGCGCAATTGGCAAGCGTCGCCGTCGTCGAATTCCTCGCCAGCGAGCCATGCACGCGCGGCCGGCGCATCGGCCAGCGCGAATTCGGCGATCAGTTCGGCGCGCTCGCTGCCGTGCCGCACGACACTGGCATCGGCGCGATTGCCGGCGAGCAGCAACAGCGCATCGATCAGCAGCGACTTGCCCGCTCCGGTCTCACCGGTGACTACGGTCAGGCCCGCTGCGAAGCCGATTTCGGCCTCGCCGACGATGGCGAAATCCTTGACGAAAAGGGTTTGCAGCATGCGAATCGAATGCAAAGGAGAAGTGCGCGCGCACGCTAACATGCGTGCGTTGCGCAAGCCAAGACCGGGCTGTTTATCAACGGTTCCTTGAAGCGCGCCGACACAAAGCCATATTGACCGTATCATCCGTCGTTGTTAGCGTCGCCAGACCCACCTTCGCATAAATCCCATGTCCTCATCGATCGGCACCCAACTCGATCCGCGCGCGCGCCAGTTGCTGCGTGCGCTGATCGCGCAATACATCGCCGACGGCCAGCCGGTGGGATCGCGCACATTGGCGAAGAATTCCGGGCTGGACCTGAGTCCGGCCACGATCCGCAACGTGATGGCCGACCTCGAGGAAATCGGTCTGCTCGCCGCGCCGCATACCTCGGCCGGACGAATCCCGACCGCGCAAGGCTATCGCGTCTTCGTCGACAGCCTGCTGGAACTCAAGCCGCTCGATGCGCCGCAGATGGACGCACTGCGCCGCGAGCTGCCCACTCAGGCGCCGACCCAGGATCTGCTGAGCGGCGTATCGTCGCTGTTGTCCGACGTGACCCATTTCGTCGGCGTGGTCACCGTGCCCAAGCGCGAGGAGTTTCCGTTCCGGCATATCGATTTCGTCGCGCTCGGCGGCAGTCGCGTGCTGGTGATTCTGGTATTCGCCGATAACGCCGTGCAGAACCGGGTGATCACGACCCAGCACGTGTACGCGCCGAACGAATTGGAACAAGTCTCGAATTTTCTCAATGCGAACTACGCGGGCCTGCGCATGAGCGAAATCCGCGAGCATCTGAAACGCGAGATGCGCGAAACCAGTCAGCGTCTGCACCAGCTGATGGTGGCGGCGGCTGACGTCACCCAGCAGGCTTTCTCCGATCAACGCCCATCCGATCAGCGCTTCCCGGATGCGGGTGGCGCCGACATGCTGGTGACCGGCCAGATCAATCTGATGGGCTCGCAGGGGCTGTCCGATATGGACCGGCTGCGCGAATTGTTCGACGCCTTTCAGCGCAAGCGCGATCTGCTGATCCTGCTGGAAAACTGTTCGCGTGCCGAGGGTGTGCGGCTGTTCATCGGCGAGGAATCCGGCTTCAATGCGCTTGATGGCTGCAGCCTGGTCACGGCGCCGTATGGCGTCGAGGGCCGAGTCCTCGGCGTGCTCGGCGTGATCGGGCCGACGCGCATGGCCTATCAGCGCGTGATTCCGGTGGTGCAGGCGACCGCGCAGATTCTGTCCGGCGCCTTGAATCAGTCGCATCAGACCCAATAATCGCCCGGGGTCGAGGTCGGCGGCAGCCGCACCAAGGACGGTTGCTTGCCTGGGACTAGCGCGAATATCCAATCCGCCACAACGTCGGCGGTGATTTTGTATTTTGTGGAGCAACGATGGAAAACACGAATCCGACCAATCCGGCCAATGCGGCGAACGAGGAAGCCTTGAATGCCGACGCGGTTCAGACCGAGACCGACCAGCTCAGCGACAAGCTGGCAGAGTACGAAAACAGGCTCGGCGAAATGCGCGAGGTGCTGCTGCGCGAACGCGCGGAAATCGAGAATCAGCGCAAGCGTCTGCAACGCGATCTGGAGCAGGCGCGCAAGTTCGCCAACGAACGCCTGCTCGGCGATCTGCTGCCGGTCTGCGACAGTCTTGAACGCGGCCTTGCGGTGGAAAATGCCGAGATGGGCGCATTGCGCGAGGGCATGGATCTGACCCTGAAGGCCTTGCTCAAGGTCGCCGAAAACAATGGCCTGAAGCCGATCGATCCACTCGGGCAGCCGTTCGACCCGGAACGCCATCAGGCGATGAGCATGATCGATGCCCCGGGCAAGGCGCCGAACACGGTGGTTGCGGTGATGCAGAAAGGCTATGTCCTGAACGATCGCCTGTTGCGCCCGGCCCTGGTAGCGATCGCCAAGCCGCCTGCCACTTGAATTGAAAGCTCGTATCCCTAATTTATTTGGCATCTGCGGCGCACAGCCGTAATCAATTTCCGGAGAGTTTGACATGGGTAAAATCATCGGTATCGACCTTGGTACGACCAATTCCTGCGTGGCCGTGATGGAAGGCAACACGGCGCGCGTGATCGAGAATTCGGAAGGCGATCGCACAACGCCGTCGATCGTCGCTTTCAAGGACAACGAAGTGCTGGTCGGCGCCACGGCCAAGCGGCAGGCGGTGACCAATCCGAAGAACACCTTCTACGCGGTGAAGCGCTTGATCGGCCGCAAGTTCACCGATGCCGAGGTGCAGAAAGACATCAACATGGTGCCGTACAAGATCGTTGCGCACGACAATGGCGACGCATGGACCGAGACTGCCGACGGCAAGAAGATGCCGCCGCAGGAAATCTCGGCCAAGGTGCTGATGAAGATGAAGAAGACCGCCGAGGATTATCTCGGTGAGCCGGTCACCGAAGCGGTGATCACGGTGCCCGCGTACTTCAACGACTCACAGCGTCAGGCGACCAAGGACGCCGGCCGCATCGCAGGCCTGGAGGTCAAGCGCATCATCAACGAGCCGACCGCGGCCGCGCTCGCGTATGGCATCGACAAGAAGGGCGGCGACCGCAAGATCGCGGTGTATGACCTGGGTGGCGGCACCTTCGACATCTCGATCATCGAGATCGCCGAAGTCGACGGCGAGAAGCAGTTCGAAGTGCTGGCGACCAACGGCGACACCTTCCTCGGTGGCGAAGACTTCGACAAGCGCCTGATCGATTACCTGGTCGAGGAATTCAAGAAGGACACCGGCGTCGATCTGAAGAACGACTCGCTCGCGCTGCAGCGTCTCAAGGACGG